>JALOCD010000028.1 GCA_023228025.1 Prolixibacteraceae bacterium
CCTTCAGGAAGCGCGGGAGAGAAAATTTCATCCCGACTTCATAAAATATCCTATCTCCAGGCCCTACAAAACTGGTACAACCTATTTCAACGACTATCCGTTGGAGGAGCTCAGAAAATACATCGACTGGACCTTTTTCTTCCTGGTATGGGAGTTCAGAGGGAAATATCCGGCCATTCTGAGCGATCCCGACAAAGGGGAAGCCGCCCGGCAGCTCTTCAAAGAGGCCAATGAGTTTCTGGATGAGATCATCGAGAAAAAAATGATCCGGGCCAACGGGGTAGCAGGTATTTGGCCTGCCAACAGTGTGATGGATGATATTGAATTGTATGCAGATGAAAAAAGGTCTGAGCTCATTGGGAAATTCCATCAGTTGCGCCAACAGGAGAAAAAGCCGGGGGCAACGAATCAACTATGCCTGAGTGATTTTATTGCACCGAAAGAGACAGGAATTCCTGATTATTGTGGGGCATTTGCCGTTACAGCCGGAATTGGAGTTTCTGAACTGGTTGCTCAATACAAAAAGGAGAACAACGATTACAAAGCCATCATGTTGGAGGCCCTCTCCGACAGGCTTGCCGAAGCCTTTGCTGAAAAATTGCACCAACTGGTTAGAACCGAGGTTTGGGGCTATCACAAGTATGAATCGTTAACCCCAGAAGAGCTGATTGCCTGCAAATACCAGGGCATCCGGCCGGCGCCTGGCTATCCGGCCTGTCCGGAACACTCTGAAAAAGAGACCATATTCAATCTTTTGCAGGCAGAAGGGCAATGCGGGATTTCACTCACCGAACACTATTCCATGTATCCGAATGCTTCTGTTTGCGGCGTATATTTTGCCCATCCCGAATCAAGGTATTTTGGTGTTGAAAAAGTCGGAAAAGATCAGGTAAACGATTATGCACTGCGAAAAGAGGTGTCTTCAGAGTTTATCGAGAAATATCTTCCGTCCAACCTGAATTATGAGCCGAAAAAAAGGGGATGAACCAGTTGGCCCACCCCCCTACGCAAAAACCAGAAAAAAATGTCTATTTAGTACCAGCTATCAGCTTAAACTTTAAGGTAAAATCGTCGTAGATTACTTTGTCTCCAAGATTCTGAAAGAAGCTTCCTGATCCATATTTTATACCATATTTTGTCCTGTTTACTACCATGGCCCCGGTTGCGGTAAGTTGACCGGAATCATCTTTTACTTCGGCATCAAATTCGACAGGTGAGGTAATTCCTTTGATGGTCAAATCTGCTGTGAAGTGATAGATAATATCGGCCTTTAAAACCACATTCTTCACTTCCAACGTGGATTGTGGAAATTTGGCAACGCCAAAAAAATCATCAGATTTCAAATGGCCAATCAATTTTTTATTGTATCCCGCATCGGTTAAATCAGTGTTGACGATCGTATTCATGTCGACAATAACTTTCCCGCCGGTAATCTTTTTATGCGCCACAGACAAGGTTCCCTCGGCAAATGCAATGGTGCCATGGTGTTGACCCGTAACTTTTTTTGCTTCCCACTCCAGGGTACTGGCAGTAGGATTAATTTTGTATTCTTTTGAAAAAGCGGAAAAGGAGAATACCAGAAGCAATGCAATCAGCAAAGTTCTGGATCCTACGTCAGATCCGACTTCGGTCAATTTGTTTGTTAAAAGAAAATTTCTCATATCAATCTTATTTTTATTCATTCTACGTAATGACCAACTTTTTGTTCCAAATCTTGAGATAGATAGATACAACCTAAAATTGTATATTTGGATTCTGAAATAACCGTCAAAATTTTAAGATATGAACAAGAACAACAATACTTTAACAGAAGACGTCAGTCTTACAGGATTTCGTTTTTTTCAGTCGCTGACCGAAGATGAGATGAAAAGTCTCAACAACGAAAAAGTATGTTCTGCTTACAAAAAGGGGAGTGTTCTCTACAAAGAGGGAAGTCGGCTGACGGGTTTTTATTGCATCACCAGGGGAATTGTAAAAATATACAAGACCGGCAACGATGGGAAAGAACAGATTATCCGTTTCGCAAAAAAAGGGGACATTATTGCCTACAGGTCCTTGTTAAGCCAGGAATCCGCCTGTACTTCGGCCAAGACCATCGAAGAGGCAACTTTGTGCCACATTCCATACAAAACCCTGCTTAGCCTGATCGAAAGAAATTGGAAATTTTCTTTGGCCATGCTAAAGATCGTCTGTGCAGAGTTGAAGGAAGCCAATGACTACATCACTGATATCGCTCAGAAAACTGTAAGGGAGCGGCTCGCCGAAGTTCTTCTCCTTCTGAAACAAGAGTTCGATCTTGATTCCGAAAAAACACTTCAGATTTCCCTTACCCGGGAAGAACTTGCCAACATGGTTGGAACAGCGACCGAGTCGATTATTCGATTGCTATCGGAGTTTAAACAGGATAAACTTATCGATCTACAGGGTCGTAAAATTAGGATTATTAACCTACCTGCTTTGACCAAAGTGGCCAATCTGGCGAAATATTGATTTTTACAGATTGATCCACTTCTCAGGATCCTGTTTGTTATTCTCGTACCAAAGCTGGAACTTTAGCACTGTTTTGTTGTCATCCTCCTTATCGGTATAAATCGTTCCGATATCTTGTTTCGTATCAACCATCTGGCCAACCGAAACCGATACGCTCGCAAGATTTGAATATACGGTAAGATAACTGCCGTGCCTGATGATAATTGCCATATTTCCGCCAATATTTTGCAATACCTTCGTTACCTCACCTTTAAACACGGCACGTGCCTTTGTCCCCAACTGGGTAGTTATATCAATTCCGGAGTTCCTTCTTATCACATGTTTCAAAACCGGATCGGGATGCTCTCCAAAATGATCGGTAATCAGTCCCTTTGCCAAAGGCCAGGGCAACTTGCCCTTGTTCTTTGAAAAGTCGTCAGAAAGAATTTTCCTCTCCGGTGATGCTTTAATACCAGGAGTTGTGGTACTCCTGGATGCCGCTTTTGCGGCAATTTTCCTTGCCTCCTCGGCAATACTTTTTTCAATCTCCAACTCAAGCTTTGCAGCGATCTTTTGCTGGTTTTCCAGCTTTTTCTTTAAATCCTTCTCTTTTTTTTGTAATTGCGCATAATACTCCTTTTGGTCGGCCTTCTGCTTTTCATATTTATCTGACAGACTGATCTTTGAAGTTAGCAACTGCTTCTTATCCGATTTTTTACTGTTCAACTCTTCGACCAGGTTCGCCAATTTTGCCTGCAATTCAGTTATTTCCTTTACCTGCGTCTTCCGGTAGTCAGCATACTGCTTTAAATAGGTAAAGCGCTTGTATGCCTGGTTAAAATCTTCCGCCGAAAGCAGGAACAAAAACTGATTGTTCATATCCTGATTTCTTCTGGCATAGCGAAGCATATTTGCATAACGATTTTTAATCAAAGTAAGGTCAGCATTGAGGGAATCAAGATTTTGCGTGCTTCGGATGATGGTCGAATCAAGATAAGTTAACTCATTGCTGATGTTTGAGATCAAACTTTCCTGCAGTTTGATCTTCTTCTCCAGCATAGTCATCCTACTAATGGAGGTTTTTGTATTCTGATCAGTCTCCTTGAGCAAATTGTTTATGTACTCAATTTCCTGACTGGTCTTTTCCTTCTCTTTTCGCAACTCATTGATCGATTGCCCGTAGGAATGAAAAAACAAAACCAGTAAAAAGATCCCGACAATTATTCTTTTAAAAATATCATTCATGCGTATATATTTGTCTTTTAAGGTCGCATGGAATACCCACCTATTAATTTTTGGTTGGTTTGAAAATATTCTCATGGGTATTTCATCACTTCACTGAGGCGCTAATTTTATTTCAATTTCAACTCTTCCAGCTTGTATTTGGAAGGGATCGAAAAACCAAAATCAGTTTCATCATCAACAGACACCTTTGACAACTCCACTTGAATATCCAATTTCTCCTTTCCCGATACGGATACATGGATCATCCCCGGGAACCATTTTGTCCCGATTGCCTTAAATTCCGAAAATTCTATGATAATGACCCTATCCGTATCAATATCATGGTAAATTTCTTTCCTAACCACAAATATATCAGGATCCACATAAATATCCTGTTTGACCAGACGTTGTTCATCTTTTCTCTGCTTGAAGCGCTCCAATTTCTCTTCGTTGGCTGCAAATTTCCTGAACTTGCGTTCCCTGATTGAAGATACTTTGTACATATTGTTCTCAACCACCAAAACATATTCCTTGAACTTATTCTCCTTCAAATCCTGTCTCATGGATTGCAAGTGGTTGCTTAAAATCGATTGAATTATTTGAAAATCAATATCATAACCTATCATTTCGGCAATCTTTTGAATCGTTCCTTTCATCACTTGTTTGCCCAAATGATTAACAACCTTGAAGGAATCAGTGCTAAGTTCCATTTTGCCTACCGGGATGATCAATGTTTGGGCAGAAACCTGGATAATACTGTCCTGCTTTATCCTGTAAAATCCCCGAACAGAATTAACCTTGCCATTGTTGTCAATCGTCAGGCTAACCTTCTTAACCGATAATGTGCGGAATTTAAGCTCACTTTCGGTCACGACCCTTACCAAACGTTTGATACCGATCGGCCTGATCTTCTTTTCAATAACAACCTTCTCAATGTGCTTACATCCTGACCCAAGGAAAAGAAGCACCCACAGACAACAAAAGATGATACCTTTTATTTTCATACTTTTACTCTTCAACTGATTCAAAGAAAGTCACTGTCTTAATTTTCTCAGGCAATACCTTGGAGGAATTTCCCATTTTCAATGATTTTTTCCACTGTTGCACTGCCTTATCCTTCTCGTTAAGAAAAAACAATATATCTCCGTAATGCTCAACCAATACCGGATTCTCCTCTGTACTGTTTGAAAGGGCAGACTCCATGTAAAATTTGGCCAACTGATAATCCTTCTTTTTGAACAATACCCAGGCATAAGTATCCAGATAGGTGGCATTATTTGGATTACTCTGCACCACTGCACTGCTCAGTTTCTCCGCCACGTCCAGCTTTATCGATCTAATAGACAGATAGTAGGCATAATTGTTCATGGCCAGGTAATTTTGAGGATCAATCTTTATTACCTTGTCAAACCAGGAATAGGCTTCGTCGTATTTCTTTTGCTTATAATATGCTTCAGCCCGGTAGGTATAAATTTGCGATAATAACTGATTGTTGTTGGCTGCATTCGTCTCCGCCGAATCAAGAACGGCAAACATATCCTGATAATTTCCCAGTTGTAGCATGGATACAGCATCCAAAATGTACAAGACCGGTTGTTCTGGAAAATATTTAATGGCAGATTTACTATCCTGGCTAAGTGATTTCCAATCGGTTAAATCATTGTCAATAAACAGCAACCTTTCCCAATAAGCGTAATTTCCTTTGTTTATTTCTACTACCAGTCTAAGCTGTTCACGCGCCTCTTTGTTTTTCTTTTTGGCAAGATAATATTCAGCAAGCAGTGCCCGTGGCCGCTCATCGTCGACATATTTGTCAATCAAAATGTTTATAAGTTCAAGTTGCTGAATATCTGTTAAATGGTGATCGTCCGGCTGGGAGAGTAGCATGTACATTTGTATTTTGGCATCCAATTCAAGACCATTACTCTCAAAACCGATCTTCAAATGCTCAAATGATTTGTCGTTGTTCCCGGCTACCTTGTAGAAGTTGGAAAGCGAAAAATGGACAAACCCGTCATCAGGTTTGTACTGGAGTACTTTGTTATACTTCTCCAACGATTTATCCATTAAACTATCAGCCAAATACATATCACCCAGCAAACCATAATATTTTGTATCACCCTGAAATTTTGTTATCAGATTTTCGATCTCATGGTAAGCCTCCTGTTTTTTCCCTTGCTTCAAAAAAATACCTTGTTTGCCCAAAGATACCTGCTCTGTTATGCCCCACTTTTTTTCCAATTCATTGTAACAGGCAAGTGCATCATCCAATTTTCCGGCCATACCAAACATCTCCGCGCGAAATATCGGGTAATCCGGGTTTTCAGGCGAAAGCACTGATAAAGCACCAAATGTTTCAGCTGCCTTCTCATACAATTTATTTTGCTGATAAATTTTTGCCAGCAAAATCAGATAATATTGATTTTGGGGATTCAAGGATGAAGCTCTCTCCAGCATTATCATAGCGCTCTGAAAATCACCCTTTAAAAGGTGAATATTTGCAATTTCATAGAGGGAGGAGGAGGAGGAGGGATCCATCTCAAGACAATGTGAAAATATCTTGATCGCCTCGTCTGCATTACCAATTGTTCGCTGTTTGATACCCTCAACAAACAGGTACTGAAATTGCTGTCTCTGATCATCTGTCAAAAGGGAAAGGGATTTACTATCCTCTTCCGGCACAACCTTTTTTACAATTTGTTGAGGACTTTTGCACGAGAATACAAGAACAATGAGGGGTATGGTTACCCAAAATATATGGTTTTCTCTAATCATTTTTATTGTTTTGAGCATTCCTTAATGCTTTCCGGTATGTCCAAATCCACCTGCTCCCCGATCACTTTCGTCCAGGAATTCTACTTTGTCCCATTCCACCTGTTTGTATGATGAAATGATCATCTGGGCAATTCGTTCCCCATTGTTAATAATAAAATCCTCCTGCGATAAATTTATCAGAATGATCTTGATCTCCCCCCGGTAGTCAGCGTCAATCGTCCCGGGTGAATTGAGGACCGTAACTCCTTTGCTGATAGCCAAACCGCTTCTCGGCCTGACCTGTGCTTCATATCCATCCGGCAACTGAATAAAAAGTCCGGTAGGGATTAACATCCTTTCAAACGGTTTAAGAATTATCGGCTCTGCCAAATCAGCGCGAAGATCCACTCCGGCGGATTGTGCTGTACTGTACTGAGGTAAACTATTTTGTGATTTGTTGACAATTTTAATTTTCATCCCTATTTTTCCTGATTAAATACTTCAAATCATAACATATTGAAATACAGATTATCAATGCTTAAATTCTTCCTGAATTCCAATCCTGAAATGAATTGATTTCCCACGAAAGATTAATCGGCTAAGATAAGAAACTAATCAACCTCTTCCATCAATATTGACCTGCTTTGGCAGTAATCTCTTCAAATCTGACTTTTCATTGAGCCAGATGAAAAATAGGAAAATAGAAAATAGAAGGGTCTTAAAAATGTAAGAGAGGAAAGTACCATGAATGATTATCTTAATTCCAATGAAATACAGAACCATAGCAACCAAAAAATAGGATCCTATTTTCTTAAGGTCATACTGAACCGGGAAATATTTCTGTCCATAGTAATAACTGATAATTGTAATAATTAAAGAGGAGAAAAAGAAACCATAGGCGGATGCCATATAACCCAGTGTGGGTATAAATATGATATTGATTATTAGTGTTATAACACCACCAATCACTGAGAATATTGCGCCATATTTGGTTTGATCTGTCAGCTTGTACCAAAGCGATTGGGTGTAGAAAATGCCCATGAAAAGATTTCCCATTAACATCCAGGGTACAACTTTTAACGCTTCATGGTAACCGGCGCTTGACGGTCCGATGAAATATTTCAGTATATCCATGTAGAAAATGACCCCCAGGAAGATTAGCAATCCAAAGATTACAAAATAGTTCATAATCAAGCTATAAACGCTTTTGGAGGATTCATTTTTATAATGAGAAAAGAGAAATGGTTCAAATGAGAATCTGAACGCTTGAATAAATAGTGTCATTAAAATAGCCAATTTTCCACATGCTGCATAAACCCCAAGTACATACATTGGATCCTGACCATTTTGGATGAGTTGCGGAATCAATATTTTATCAATATTCAGGGTAACCATCCCTGCCAACCCTACCACCAGAATTGGCCATCCATAATTTAGCATACTCTTCAGAATTTCAATTTTGAAAACAATCTTTTTTATTTCCAAATCAGGGATAAAGAGCAACAACGTAACGACAGAAGCGATCAGATAAGATAAAAAGGCATAGCCGATACCAATACTCGGACTGTACAAATATTGAACAAATGAATCGGGATTGTGTGACAGAATTCTTGGACAAAGCAAAATCCAGAAAAGATTTAACAGGATGTTAATTCCAATATTGATGATCTTAAAAAAAGCAAACTTTATTGGTCTCTGTTGCAAGCGTAATTTTGCAAAAGGAATAGCCATAACAGCGTCCAGGGCAACAGTAATACCCATCCAGACAATAAAGAGATGTTGCTCCGGATACCCTGCCCATCCCGAAATTTTCCGTGAGAATATAGTAATGACAGTTACAAAAAGTAATGATGTAATTGATAGAATTACCAATGCGGTACCAAATACTTCATTCGGTTTATTGCTCTTACTGGCAAACCTAAAGTAAGCTGTTTCCATACCGTAGGTGAGAAATACCTGAAAAAAGGCAACATAAGCCAATAAATTACCCAGTATTCCATATTCATTGGCAAGAAAGGTATATGTATAAATAGGGGTGAGTAACAAATTAAGGAATCGGCCAACAATACTTGGCACACCATATATCATGGTCTCTCCGGCTAATTTTTTAAGTGCACTCAAGTCAAAAAATATTTAATATTTAAACACAAAGATAATTGAGAATAGCAATTGATTCTTAAAATTTTCAAATTGAAAACCAAGGAAATTATTTGGATACGCAACCATTCCTTGCAACCTTTACAAAATAAGATTCTATTTTTGCTTAAAATTTACATTTATTAATTGCCATATTCATGTACCGACTTACACTTTCATTTATTATATCTCTCTTTTGTGTGACAAACTTCATGAATTGTGCTCAGTCAAACAGCCATTCCAGACGACCCGTTACATCCATTCAGCCGCAACCAAATAAGAGGAGTTTCAAATTAGGCGAGGAGATTCAATTAAATATGCAGACAAAATTGAAAGAGGGTACCCTTGAAAAAGTTGAGATAGTCATTGACGGAAAGCTGGTTCAAACTTCAAAAAATTTAACAAATTCTTTCATTTATAAGACAGCCAATTTTGGGGTTGGTAAACATATTGTAAAGGTATCTGTTTTGAAATCTGATGGAGTTTTCGGAGATAATTATGAAGAAATTCTGGTCACTTCAGACACCAAACCAATAAAATATTCCTATCAGATTGTGGCAGAATTTCCCCACAATACCGCTCATTTTACGCAAGGTCTTGAATTTAATAATAATCTGTTGTACGAAGGAACAGGACAGGAAGGAACTTCGTCAATCTATCAGATCGATGTTAAAACAAGCAAAGTATTAAAAGAATATAAGCTTGAAAATAAATATTTTGGTGAAGGAATTACTATTCTTAACAATAAATTATACGAATTAACCTACAAAAACAAAATTGGATTTGTTTATGATTTAAACACCTTCAAATTACTGAATACCTGGAATTTTAAATCGAACGAAGGTTGGGGTTTAGCCAATGATGGTCACTCCCTGATTATGAGTGATGGTACTGAAAATATCTATTTTGTCAATCCTGAGTCCTACAAGGAGGTGAAAAAAATACAGGTTTGTAATGATCATAATATTGTGGTAAATATAAATGAATTGGAGTACATTAAAGGTGAAATTTGGGCTAATATCTGGCAGACTGATACAATTATCATCATCGATCCGGAGAGTGGTAAAGTAAAAGGCGAGATTAATCTAAAAGGATTATCCGGCACAATTCTTCAAAATCAGACAGAACCAATTGATGTATTGAATGGAATTGCCTGGAATCCTGTTACTGATAAAATATATGTAACCGGTAAGTTTTGGCCAAAATTATACGAAATAAAATTAATAAAAAAGTCAAATTAGAACAAAGTCATTGAATTGCCTCCATTTGAAATTCTTCCTAAATGACTATAAGCCAAATCTGTAACCTCCCTTCCGCGTGGAGTTCTCTTGATAAATCCTTCCTTTATTAAGAATGGTTCGTAAACCTCTTCAATCGTTCCGGAATCCTCGCCGACTGCAGTGGCGATTGTCGATATTCCTACCGGACCTCCTTTAAATTTATCAATAATGGTTGACAAAATTTTGTTATCCATTTCATCCAGACCAAACCTGTCAATATTTAGTGCCTCCAACGAATATTTCGTAATATCAATATCAATAATTCCATTTCCCTTCACCATGGCAAAATCGCGCACCCTACGCAACAATGAATTGACAATTCTAGGGGTTCCCCGGCTTCTTCTGGCAATTTCGTATGCGGCATCATTTTCAATTTTAACATCAAGAATCCTGGCTGATCGTTTAACAATATCTGTTAATATTTCAATGTCATAGTATTCAAGATGACAAGTAATACCAAACCTAGCCCGTAAAGGTCTGGTTAATAATCCACTTCTGGTGGTAGCGCCAATTAATGTAAATGGATTCAATTCAAGCTGAATTGATCTTGCACTAGGTCCTTTATCTATCAATATATCAATGCGAAAATCTTCCATCGCAGAATAAAGGTACTCTTCAACGACAGGACTCAAACGATGTATTTCATCAATAAAAAGTACATCATTTTTTTCAAGATTAGTAAGAAGGCCTGCCAAATCACCCGGCTTATCAAGAACCGGACCAGATGTCAATTTTAGTTTTACACCAAGTTCATTGGCAATGATATTTGACAAAGTTGTCTTGCCTAAGCCTGGCGGGCCGTGAAGTAATACATGATCCAATGATTCACCACGCATGATTGCAGCCTGTACAAAGACTTGTATGTTATCTGTTATTTTGGATTGACCAGCAAAATCAGCAAATTTTAATGGTCTAAGCTGATTATCTAATTCCCTTTCAGAATCATCACCATTAAGATCTCTTAAATCAACAAATTCTCCCATTAAAAAATAAGGTTTCGTCACTAAAAATGCCAAAGGAAACTTAATTTTCAATTATCCATCAACATTCTTTACTTGTCAAAGTTATTAATTATTAACCAAAATAAAGTTGAAACAAAATTACGAATGCTCTCCAAAGGATTCAATAATCTCCTTAAATTTAAATCCGTTAAATGGCTTCTCCATTAGATAATCCATGCCATATTCTATGCATTTTTGAAAATCATTGTTCAAAGTATTTGCTGTAAAAGCAATAATAGGGGTATATCCTCTGTCTATTTCTTCTTTTTCCAATTTTCTAATTTCAAAGGATGATTCAAAACCATCCATAACCGGCATCATTAAATCCATCAATATCACATCAAATTTTTGATCTCTGAATAAATTTAATCCTTCCAAACCATTATTGGCTATGGTAACATGACAGTTCAATTTTGACAAATTAATAATCATCAGCTTCTGATTCAACATATTATCCTCGACCAGCAGCACTCTCAGTTTTTGTTCTTTTGCATTTGTAGGTATCATCAGTACGTATCAAATTTATTTTGTGAAACTATTAAGATGATATAATGAAACAGGGATTTCATCATATGAACAGACTAATAGTATATTTTAAAATTTTTAAAGATTTAAAGATTTAGGTTTTTAATTATATGCTGTTAATATTGTTTATAATTATTTAAGTTTTTGATAAAATACATATTTTAAAAAGATGCTGAATGTTTATTAACTTTATAAATAATTGCAAAACTGCTAAATATATTTTTATTAACACTGTGTTAATTTTAAATATTAAGTCAGGATTGTTTTTTATTAGCTTTGTTTTTAGTTCAATTGTTACTTATTTTTCTTTTAAAAGTAGACATTTATTGTCTCTTTATTGATAAAAATTGGTGTAAACTTTATTTATGAGGAAATGCCTCGAAGTTTATTAACAGTTATAAACAATAAATGCCGATAAAAATATTAATTAATCTCTATTTAGTGATGAAAATAGCTTTAGCTTCTGATCATGCTGGTTTTGCTTTGAAGAATGTAATTATAAAATATTTAGAAGAGAACAACTATGAATCAATTGATTTTGGTTGTTATTCTGATGTGAGCTGCGATTATGCTGATTATGCTCATCCATTAGCATTTGCAGTTGAAAATGATGTAAATTTAGTTGGAATTGTTTGTTGCGGTTCAGGAAATGGAATTAATATGACCGTAAATAAACACCAGGGTATTAGGTCGGCAATTTGTTGGAATGAGAAAATTGCTAAATTAGCCAGAACGCACAACGATGCGAATGTTTGTTCCCTTCCCTCCCGATTTATATCATTTGATAAGGCTGTAGAGATCGTTCACATTTTTCTTAATACTGATTTTGAAGGGGGTAGGCATTTGAATCGTATTAAAAAGATTCCGATTTAATAAGTTAGATATGCCTGGATTGTATATCCATATACCCTTTTGTAATGAGAAGTGCCATTATTGTGATTTTTTCTCTGGAAATCAGTTGTATTTAATAGAAGATTATGTTAATGCTATTGTAAAGGAAATTGAATTAAGATATAGTTATCTATCTGATAAACAAATTAATACAATATATTTTGGTGGTGGTACTCCTTCTTTATTGTCAGCCGTACAGATATCGAAAATTCTGGTAGCCATTCATTCAAAATTTTTGGTGAAGCCTGATGCTGAGATTACACTTGAATGTAATCCTGAAAATGTAAATTCTACTTATATCAATCAATTGGTAAGCATTGGAATCAATCGTATTAGTTTAGGAGTTCAATTTTTAGATAATATTATATTAGAAAAATTCAATAGACAGCATTCTAAAGAATTAATATATAATGCTTTAGGTGATTTGGAATCATCTTTGATTGAAAATATTTCTGTTGATTTAATTTATGCAGTGCCTGGAATTTCTGATGATTCATTGATTTCCTCTTTGGAGATACTACTAACTTACAATATAAAGCATTTCTCCGCTTATAGTTTGACCATAGCAAAAAATTCAAAACTTTATTGGAAAATTCAAAATGGTGAAGTAATTGAAAATGATGAGAATAGCTTTGTCAACCAATATTGGCTGGTGAACAATTTGTTGGATTCAAAAGGTTACAAGCAATATGAGGTGAGTAATTATGCCAAAGAAGGGTTTGAGTCTCGACATAATTTGGCTTATTGGAATCAAGTACCTTATTTAGGGCTTGGGGTATCCGCACACAGTTATAATTTACAATCGAGACAATGGAACCATAAGAATATACGAAAGTACATTCAGAATATGAAAAGTGGTATTATTGAGACAGACATGGAAATGCTTACCGATATAGAGAAATATAATGAATATGTAATTTTAAAATTGAGAACTTATCAGGGTATATCTATGAATTTTGTAAGGAATAATTTTAGTGATATTATTTTTGATCATTTTTTTAAAACGGTTGCTAAAATGAAGGAATACGGCCACTTTATATCTGATGGAGATTTAATTATCTCTAAGCAATCCGACTTGTTGCTTGCTGATTATTTGGCTAAAGATTTGGTTTATTAATTTATGATCATTCAATAGATGAGTATTTACTTTTATCATGAGGATGTTGAATTGCCAGTTGTAAATTTTGTTGCATTGGTTAAAGTATTGAAATATGCCGTAAGAAGGAATAAATATTTGCTTGGCGAAATCAATTATATATTTTGTAGTGATGAATATCTTTTTGATATAAATCTTAAATTTCTGAATCACAATTTTTATACTGATGTAATAACGTTTGATTATACTGAGAATAGAGTTGTGGGTGGTGATATTTACATTAGTACAGAAAGGGTATTAAATAATTCAATTACTTTTGATCAGGTTTATGTAGATGAATTGGTAAGGGTTATATCGCACGGGTTATTACATCTAATCGGATTCCAGGATAAGGAGCCTCAGGATATAGCAGAAATGAGAATCAAGGAATCAGAGTTGATTTCTAAATTCAATTCATTGGTTGATCATTAGTTTCAATATTTTTACCTGTATGAAAGGATTTAGAAATTTTGATGTAATTGTGGTTGGTGCTGGCCATGCTGGATGTGAAGCTGCTAGTGCGGCTGCTAAGTTAGGTTCCAAAGTGTTGCTTATTACAATGGACATCAACAGGGTTGCTCAGATGAGTTGCAATCCTGCAGTAGGTGGAATTGCTAAGGGACAGATTGTTCGCGAAATTGATGCGCTTGGGGGCATGATGGGAAAAATCACTGATTTGAGTTCTCTTCAGTTCAGAATGCTTAACCGGTCGAAAGGACCTGCAATGTGGAGTCCCAGGGCGCAGTGCGATAAAACTAAATTCTCAGAGAATTGGAGAATTGAGCTTCAGTCGAATGAAAACATAAGTTTTTGGCAAGGTACTGCCGTTAAATTGCTGATTGAGGAGAGAAGTGTGGTTGGAGTTCGGACTGAGCTTGGGATTGATTTCTTTTCGGGATCTGTAGTTCTGACCAATGGAACCTTTCTTAATGGGTTAATGCATTTTGGACAAACACAGTTGGGGGGAGGTAGAATTTCTGAACCTGCTTCTTTTGGTATATCCGAGCAACTTAAGGAATTTGGATTAAGAATCGGTAGGATGAAAACAGGTACCCCTCCACGTTTAGACAAACGAACAATTGATTTTAGTCAGTTGGAAGAACAGATGGGAGAAGAGGGTAATCAATTTAGTTTTTATTATCATCCTGAAAATAAATTGGATTCCCTGAATTGTCATATTACCTATACCAATGAATTTGTTCATAAAGAATTGGAGAAGGGATTCAAGTTTTCACCAATGTTCGATGGAACTATTAAGAGTTTAGGACCAAGGTATTGTCCGAGTATTGAAACAAAGTTGATTATATTCTCAGAAAAAAATGTTCATCAACTTTACCTTGAACCAGAAGGAGTTGATTCTGTTGAATATTATTTGAATGGATTTTCCACCTCTTTGCCATTTGAAGTACAAGAAAAAGCGCTTAAATTTATACCAGGTCTTGAAAATGCTAAAATCATCAGACCTGGTTACGCCATCGAATACGATTTTTTTGATCCTTCTCAATTGAACCATTCGCTAGAATCGAAGTTGTTGGATGGATTATTTTTAGCTGGTCAGATTAATGGAACTACTGGTTACGAAGAAGCTGGAGCACAAGGTTTAATTGCAGGTATCAACGCGCACAACAAATTAGCCAAATTGCCAGCAGTCGTTCTTTCCAGGGATCAAGCTTATATTGGTGTATTGATCGATGATTTGGTAACCAAAGGAGTGGATGAGCCTTATAGAATGTTTACCAGCAGAGCCGAACACAGGTTGATATTGAGACAGGATAATGCGGATGAACGCCTTTCTAAAATGGGGTTTGAGATCGGTTTGTTGCCCGAATGTTTCTACAAGCAATTCAAAGAGAAATTGTCTTTTATTGAGAGAATGTTTGATAAGTTGTCAAATATTTCTATAAAACCAGAATTGGTGAATGATTTTTTAATTGAGCAATCTTCAGCTCCAATTAAGCAAAAAGCTAAATTATACAACATCATAAGTAGGCCTCAAATTTCGCTTAGAGATTTTTTTACCAGATTTCCGGAATACAAGAAAAGTATGGAGGCGATCCCTGTATTGCTTTTCAACGAGGTTGTTGAGTCAGTTGAAATAAAAATAAAATATGCTGGTTATATAAATAGGGAAAAAAGTGCAGCCGAAAAATTGACAAGATTGGAGAATATTAAAATAGAGAATCGTTTTGATTATCAGAGCATTTTGTCTTTGTCAACTGAGGCTAGAGAGAAGTTGTCAAAGATAAATCCTAAAACAATTGGTCAGGCGCATAGGATTCCCGGCATTTCTCCAAACGATATTAATGTTTTGTTGGTATTAATGGGCCGATAATGTTCCACGTGGAACAAATCAATGTTATTTCAACGAATAATATGCAGAAAATTTTGGGTTTAAGTTAATTTATTCTTTGCCGTCTGGCATAAGTGGGGTGTATTAATTGAAATAAAAATGAATAGAACTATTATTGGAATAGAAGATGTAAAAAATTCAATTAGAAATGTCCCGAATTTTCCTAAGGAGGGTATTCAATTTAAGGATGTTTCTACGGCATTTAAAGATAGACGAATTTTTAAATTCATTGTATCCGAAATAAGAGACAAATATTGGGGATACGGTATTACGAAGGTTGTTGGGATTGAGTCCCGTGGATTTATTCTTGGTAGTATACTGGCAGGTGAGTTGCATGCGGGATTTATTCCAATTCGGAAACCGGGGAAATTACCATCAGAGACATTCGTTCAGTCGTATGATCTGGAATATGGTTCAGATTCATTAGAAATTCACACGGATGCATTGGATAGGGATGATGTGGTTTTAATACATGACGACTTACTTGCCACAGGTGGTACAGTCAATGCAGCAGTCGAATTGGTTCGCAAATTTGGCGTAACTAGAATTTATGCAAATTTTTTCGTTGAATTGGATTTCTTGGGTGGAAGAGATCGAATTGCTAAAGATATTGAAGTTTGGTCATTGGTTCATTATTGATTTAAAGTGCGACAAGAGAAAAACATAGCGCACTTGGCTGAGGTTAAAAAATTGCCTTCTAATCCTGGAGTTTACCAATTTTTTGATAAGGAAGATAAAATCATTTATGTAGGTAAGGCCAAGAATTTAAAAAGGCGTGTTTCTTCTTATTTCCTGAAAACTCATGATAACAGGAAAACGGAGGTGTTGGTCAGGCAAATTGAAAAAATCAGGCATATAGTCGTAGACAGTGAGGAGGATGCTTTATTGCTTGAGAATAACCTGATCAAGCAATACCAGCCGAAATACAACATTTTGTTGAAAGATGACAAGACTTTTCCATGGATCTGCATTAAAAATGAACCTTTTCCCCGTATTTTTTATACCCGAAAAAAAATTAAGGACGGATCAACATATTATGGCCCGTATACCTCGGTTTATATGGCCAGGACAATTCTTGAGGTTATAAAGCAATTGTTCCAGATTAGGAATTGCACTTTGAACTTATCTGAGGCCAATATTAATGGTAAGAAGTTTAAAAAGTGTCTAGAGTATCAGATTGGAAATTGTAAAGCGCCATGTGAATTGCTATACTCGAAGCAAAATTATGACATTGATATTCAAAATGCCAAAGCGATATTAAATGGGACAATTACACCAGTCTATAATTTTCTAAAAGATGCGATGCATTCTGCAGCCGAAAAATACGATTTTGAACATGCCAACGAGTTTAAATCAAAGATTCAGGTTCTTGATAACTATAGAAGTAAATCCTTGGTTTGCAGTACATCAATGACCAATATGGATGTATTCTCTTACCATGAAGATGATAAGAATGCATTCGTAAATTATTTCAGAATTGTAGATGGCTCTATTGTAACTTCTTATTTACTAGAGGTTAAAAAGAAGTTGAATGAATCAAAAGATGAAATATTGTCATTTTGTATAGTAGAAATTAGAAGGATTTGTAATTCTGAGTCAACCGAGATTATTCTTCCATTTGTAATTGATGTTGAATTTTCTAATATGAAGATTACTGTACCACAGATAGGAGAGAAGAAGAAAATACTTGAGTTGTGTGAAAAAAATGGTCGGTTATTTATGCTGGAAAGGGCTAAAAATGAATCCGCCAAATCTCCTGTTCTCAAAAAACAAAGGCTCCTCGAAAGGATGCAAAAGGATCTTAAGTTGAATGTACTTCCAAGGTGGATTGAGTGTTTTGATAATTCCAATATTTCAGGGGATTTTCCTGTTTCTTCCTGTGTGGTATTCAAGAATGGGTTACCATTGAAATCGCAATACAGGCATTTTAATGTAAAAACAGTGGAGGGACCGAATGATTTTGCCTCCATGGAAGAGGTGGTGGGCAGAAGATATGGCAGACAATTGGCGGAAGGGAATCAACTGCCTGATTTAATTGTTATTGATGGAGGAAAGGGACAACTATCTGCAGCCTATGCTGTTCTTTCAAGATTGGGTTTAGAAAAAAGGGTGCCATTGGTGGGTATTGCAAAAAGATTGGAAGAGCTCTATTTTCCCAATGATCCCATTCCAATTTACCTGGATAAGAAATCGGAAACTTTAAAAGTTTTACAACATCTTAGGGATGAGGCACACCGCTTTGTAATTACATTCCATCGATTAAAAAGATCTGAAAATTTCACGGATTCTGAGCTTTCAGCTATTCCAGGAATCGGTTCCCAAACGATTGATAAACTTTTAATTCGCTTTAAATCAGTTAATAAGATCAAGTCTGCTAAGGTAATTGATCTGGAAACTGTGGTTGGAAAGGATAAAGCCAGAAAGATCATGGATTATTTTGCTGGTAGAGAGGAGTCAGAAAAGCGAATCAAAAAGTAGTGCTTCCAAACTAGTGGACTTATTTGAATTCAATATTTCCTGAAGAGCAAAAATATTGTGCTTTAATCCTTGTAACATTTTTAATTTCAATGAGATTTCATCCGTTATTGAAACTTCCGATTCAATTAAAACTTGTTGAATTACTCCTTTTACAACTTCAATCTTGTATGATATATCAATGTTGTTGGTGAGAATATGATTTTGATAAATGTATTTGGGTGAATATCCGAAGATCCACTCTTCTGTTGCATATTTTGATTCAACCAAATCGAAAATTGGAGCAATTGCTTCTTCTGGTAACATGTAGCTACCAGCAGGGAATTTTTCCTTGCCGGAGAAATCTAAATAATTTTCAATGATATATCTGACATTGATTCTTGAGGATGCTTCAGAAAGGTTCATGACTGATGATCTATTCGAAGCAATTGATTTGTCTATAAATCGATCCTGGTTTGCCTTTAAAGCGAGGGAAAGATTAGCTAAATTACAGTCAATCAATAAAGTACCATGTGCTAGTACTCTATTTTTGTAAATGTGCATTGCACTGCCTGAAATTTTTTTCCCTACCAGCAATATATCATTTCTTTCCGATAGGTATATTTCCGGAATGAGTTGCTTGAAATAATGGAAGATAGGTTCAGTGATAGATTTGTAGGAGATACTATCAGCAAATGCAATGGATTGAATGAAACTGAAATTTATGTTCCCTTCATCATGATAAACAGCCCCTCCGCCGGATAATCTCCTTGCAACCATGATGTTATTAGCGATAATGAACGGAGCATTAATCTCTTTTTGTGCAATCTGATGCTTTCCTACCACAACACATGGTTTGTTCACATAAATAAACAGATAGTCTTCTGTGCTGCTTTTTAGCAGGTATTCTTCTGTCGCTAGATTAAAATATGGATCATGGCTTGAAGAGATTAGAAGCTTCATTTTTTCATGAGATTGATCGTGGTGAGTTCACCGGAAAGCATCGGATTTTGATACCTGATCTTTTGGTCAAGTTCAAAATCATAAAGTGTAAGGATTCTAAGACGGTAGTAAGCTAACCAATAGGTAGCCAATGAATTAATATAATCCAATTTGCCAGTCACACGTTCAGATGAAGCTATGTTCATGTCTGTAATGGTAATTTCCCCGTTCTGAAATTTCTTTAGGGCGATGATGTAACCATTGGCGGCAACTTTGTCTGCTTCTTCTGCTGTCTTAAGCTGATCTTTTAACAGACCAAATTGTTCGACCTGCACAACGACACTTCTGTCGAAATCTTCAAAGGCTTGTTTAACATCAAAGGTAACCAGATCACGGTTGGATTCGGCCATTTTCACTGACGATGCTGCCTTTCCCCAATCCAATATCGGGACACTGAAAGTTAATTGCAGCATTCGCTGGTTCAAAGGCTGATTGTAGATGCCAGGAAAAGAACCAGCACTGTTTGAAAGTCCGTAATTGCCTGAAAGTGTTGCAGATAACCCATTTCCCCTCTTCGCTTGCGTAAGTTGGCTTTCGGCAGAAATGAGCCTTCTTTGGTAATAGACTTGCTCTGAACGGTTTTCCCGGGCTTCTTTTAGGGCCTTTTGAGGATCAATATCGAAAAGCGTAATTAACAGTGGCATTTGCAGGTCAATGTTTATTTTTTGATCCAGACCAATATAGGATTTCAACGAGAAATCAGCATTTTTCAAATCCATTTTTGCAGAACTCATTGATTTCTCAGCGTTAAGAACTGAAAGTTGGATTCGGGAAAAGTCATTTTCTGAAATTTGCCCAAGTTTCTTTTTGATAAGAGCGATTTTCAAATTGTCAGAACAATTGTCGAAAGAACTTTTGGCCAGATTATAATTTGTTTGAATTCTCAAATAGTTGAAAAAATAGGAGGTAGCCGTGTAAGCAATATTTTCGATGGTCTGAATAAAATTCTTCTGGGATTCATCATAGACCATTGGTTCCGTCTTTTTCGACCATTTCATCCAGTTATAGGCAAAGATCGGTTGATTGAATCCGATCGAAAAGGGACTGCCCGAAAACAAAATGCTGTTTTTATTGTAGTCCTGAACCCTTGAAAATGAGGTAGAAGCATAGATTTGTGTACCCGTAAGAGGAATATATTGATTCAGGGACAAGTATGAAGATATTGAAAGATTGGATACCTGTTTGAATTCGATGCTTCCATCTGGTTGGGTTACGGGAACGGTTGATTGCGTGTAGTTGGGAAGCGTCCCATTTAGAATCAAGTTGGGAAGAAATTGTTTTGAGAAATTCCTGAATCGCCAATAGTTACTAACATGTTGATTTTGAGCATATTTCAGTGATGATGATTGAGTTATTGCCAAATCAACGATATTTTTTAAGCTAAGGCTCATTTTTGTTGTGTCCTTATCATCCTTTCCTTCCTGTGCAAAAATCGTAATATTTAATGACAACAGAAGAAAAGCAAAACAGAATAGAATTATTACCTTCTTACTCATAGATCATTATTTTACAATAATTTCATTGGCATCTTTTAGTGCATGGAGACCGGCCAAGGGTACAATAATTTGGTCACCTTCTTTGACACCATCCGTTATTTCAATGAAGGAAGGACTAACAAATCCTATAGAAATTCTATGCTTGATGGCCTTTCCATCGGTATAAACATACAAGTATTCAGGTTTTCCTTTTGAAAATTGTGATATATTTTTTAGCCTTAACGCATTCTCTTTGAAATTTTTGGCTACCCACAATTCTATGTTTTGATGGGGTATAAGTTTAGTATGCGAACTTTCCTCGAGGTGTACATTGAATTGAATTTTCCCATTTTCCACGATTGGCGAGACAATTCCAATATGGCCGTAAAGTGTAGTATCTTCAAAAACAGCGTAAACAGGTACTCCGGTTTTAACAAAATCTGCCATCTTTTCTTCCATGGATCCAGATATTTTGAAAGAAGATAGATCAGAAATTCTCACCAATACCTGATCTTTGCTTACTTTTTCACCAGGCTTACCACCAATGGAGAGTACAATACCAGAAGATTGGGACCTCACATTCATCTGCTCCAATCCGATGAGTTTATCTTTTAAATCCTTTTCCTGAATTTCAATCCCCAAAAGCAGACCCTCTTCTTCGGCCCTTAACTGTTTGAGCCTGATACTATTTTTTTCTTTAAGGGTAAGTAGTTCTTTTTCGGCAAGGGCTATTTCCTGCTTGGTTTTTTCGATTTTTGCAGGTGAGATACCCCCAACACCAAGTAGTTGTTCTTCATCAGAGAGTTGGGATTTTAAAGAAGTAATATTTAGTTTTTTAACATCCTCCGTGTATTTTAGATCTATTTTGGTAGAAGTTTCAGCCAGATTATTTTTTTCCAGGCTATTTTTTTTAATTGACAATTGGTCCTGGATATTTTCGATATCTGATTTAATCTGTTGGTCATCCAGCACCAAAATAAGATCACCGGTTTGAACAGTGCTTCCTGGTTCCTTTATAATTTTTTTGATGGTGCTTGGGTAGTTGCACCGGATCAGTACTTCACTCTCCGGCTCAACGACTCCGGATGTTTTAATTGGAGTGATCACTTTTCCTTTCTCGACAGTCAGAATGATGCATTGATTTTTATCAATTGAATTGGGGGATTCTGAACAGGAGGAGAGAAAAAAGACTGAAAAAAGCATACCCAGGAAATTGGGGAATGAATTTTTAATGGTAGACATAGTTAATAATTTTGCTTGAGGGGAATTACCTCTAATCTTAGTAATGTTAATCTAATCAGGGGGTAAAGTTAAACAATCAGCGTCACGGTTGCATTATTTTATTATTAATTTTATAGATCACGAAAGCGTTCAAATTGGTAAAATGATTCCGGGGAATGGCCAACGCTCACAAATTCTATATTAATATTAGCAACGCCGAGATTAAGGTAATAATGATTACAAGTAATCTATAATATTGATCTGCAATAATATGTACCAGTTTTATTCCAATAAAGGCGCCCAACAGGACAAACGGGACGACTGCCAGGTCAATTAGCAGAGTTTCCTGATGAATGTTGTCCCAGACAAAATATTGCAGCGGAAGTTTCGTCATGTTAATGATCGCGAAAAACCAAGCGGTAGTCCCAATGTAATTTTTTTTAGGCAGATGCAGGGCAAGGAGGTAGATTGCAAAGACAGGACCCGCAACATTGCCGATCATGGTCGCAAATCCACCAAGTATTCCAAACAAAGCTGCAAACCAGGTATAATCCGGGAGATCTATTTTTTTATTTTTTGAATCGTTCCAAACCATTAGCGCCAGGGACAGGAGGACAGATGCTGCAATTAGGTGCTTGAATTGATGGTCGTTGATCCAGGCTCCTATCCAAAGGGCAAAAATTAATCCGGCCATCGCCCAGGGCAGCGCTTTTAGCAAAGGGTTCCATGAGGCATGACGGTGGTAATAAATCACGGCAAATATATCGGCAGTGATCAGGATCGGTAATAGAACACCTGTTGATGCTTTCCCTCCGAAGATCATAGCCATGACCGGGACCACAACCATTGAGACACCTGGTACGCCTGTTTTTGACATTCCAATCAGAATAGCACACATGGCAATCAAAGCCCAGTGGGTGGACGATATCGATAAAAATGGGAAATAACAGGACATTTATTATGATTTTCTGGTTTGAATTGATTTAACTATCTTTGCAAAAATTTTAAAGATAGTTTTTTAACGTTCAAAAATAGAGAATAATGGCAAGTTTAGCAGATTTTCGTAATGGCCTGTGTATCGAATTCAATGACCAGATATTTCAGATTGTAAGTTTCCAGCACGTCAAACCGGGCAAAGGACCTGCGTTTGTTCGTACAAAACTGAAAAATATGAAAACCGGAAAGGTGATAGACAACACTTTTTCGGGAGGCACAAAGATTACGACTGTACGTGTTGAGAGAAGGCCTTACCAATACCTGTATCAGGATGAAACAGGCTACAATTTCATGAACGCCGAAACGTTCGAACAAGTGAACATTGATGCCGTTATGGTTGAGAATGCAGACTTGATGAAGGAGGGGATGACTGTTGAGATTACTTACCATGCCGAAACTGAGACTCCATTGACGGTCGATTTGCCGCCTTTTATCGAATTGGAGATAACTTACGCTGAGCCAAGCGAACGTGGCAATACAGCCTCCTCAACCGCTTTAAAAGCAGTTACGGTTGAATCCGGCGCAACCATTATGGTTCCGCTCTTCATCAACCAGGGGGATATCATCAAGGTTGATACGCGCGACCGTTCCTATTCAGAACGGGTGAAGAAATAATTTCAGACAATAAACAAGAAAGCCGGTTGAATTTTCAACCAGCTTTCTTGTTTATTGCTGTCATGTTATATTATTAGCATTGCATCACCGTATGCCCCGAAATGATACTTCTCTTTGATCGCCTCCTTGTATGCGTTCATCAGGTTATCATACCCAGCAAAAGCGCTTACCATCATCAGGAGTGTAGAGAGTGGAAGGTGAAAATTGGAAATCATGCTGTCTGCAACACTGAAATCATAGGGAGGAAAGATAAATTTATTAGTCCATCCTTCAAAAGGTTTCAACATGCCGTTGGTGGAGACTGAAGTTTCCAAAGTCCGCATCACCGTGGTGCCAACCGCACAAACGCGGTGCTTTTCTTCCTTGGCAGAATTGACAATATTTACTGCCTCATCTCTGATCCAGATCTGTTCGGAATCCATTTTGTGCTTGGTAAGATCTTCTACATCAACGCTTCTGAAATTTCCCAATCCAACATGCAAGGTAATTTCAGCAAAATCAATACCCTTGATTTCCAAACGTTTTAAGAGTTCCCGACTGAAGTGAAGACCCGCAGTTGGCGCAGCCACCGCACCTTCGTGTTTGGCAAAAACTGTCTGGTAACGGGCAGCATCATCCTCTTCTACAGGTCGATTGATGATTTTTGGCAGAGGGGTTTCTCCAAGCTTGAACAGCGTATCCTTGAATTCGTCGTAGGTACCATCAAAGAGAAAACGAAGGGTCCTGCCCCTTGATGTCGTGTTGTCAATAACTTCCGCAACCAAAAGATCATCATCGCCAAAGTAAAGCTTGTTCCCAATTCTGATTTTTCTGGCAGGATCGACGAGAACGTCCCACAATCTTAGTTCACGGTTCAATTCCCTTAACAGGAATACTTCGATTTGAGCACCTGTTTTTTCCTTATTTCCGTACAAACGGGCAGGAAAAACCTTGGTATTATTGAAAACCATAACGTCTTTATCGTTAAAATAGTCAATAACATCCTTGAAAATTTTGTGTTCAATGTCGCCGGTTTGACGGTTTAAAACAAGTAACCTGGATTCGTCCCTATTCTTCGATGGGTGAAGGGAGATCAATTCATCAGGTAAATTGTACTTAAATTTCGAAAGCTTCATTGTTGATGACATTTATTTGATTTATATAATTGTATTCTTACTGGTATTAAAATGGGCAGAAAGCATATCTGCTAACTCTGTCAGATCTAAACTTTGATCGATTGAATAGGTCCCTATCCGGGTACGTATCAATCCCTTTAAATAAGCTCCGCTGTTTAGGGCTTTGCCAATATCCCTGGCCAACGCACGAATGTAAGTCCCTTTGCTGCATACAATTCTCAATTCTATTTCAGGCATGTCGAACCGCAACAGTTCAATCTCTTTCACAACAAGCACCTTCGATTTTAGTTCTACTTCTTTCCCTTTTCTGGCAAGTTTGTAAGCCCTTTTCCCATCAACTTTTATGGCAGAGTAGGAAGGTGGAACCTGTTCAATGGTACCAACAAAGGATGGAAGAATGTTTTCTACTGTTTCGCGTGTGATATGAGCTGTTGCAAATTGTTCGTCCTCTTCAGTTTCAAGATCGAAGGAAGGCGTTGTTGCACCAACTTTTAGCAAGGCGATGTACTCTTTTTCGTCGGCTTGAATTTCATCGATTTGCTTCGTTAATCTACCCGAACAAAGTACCATTACCCCGGTGGCCTTTGGATCCAACGTTCCGGCATGGCCAAGTTTTAATTTTTTTATCTTCATCAGCCGGCAAAGCATGATCCTAACCTTGTTTACCAAATCAAAAGAGGTCCAATCGAGCGGTTTGTTTAAAACCAGGATCTCGCCCCGAATGAAATCAAAATCTTTTGACTCCTTATATCTCATTAAATGAACGGGTAACTTAAAAAATAGAGCAGCAGTAGTTTTAAGCAAATAAAATCGTTTGAATCAAAACCAATCAGGCTATGATTTCTTCTGATTTTCAGATTTGGGTTTTTTCATGATGGCATAAATCTCAAAAAGAAATCCAAACATGACTACCAAAGGCGCAAGCGTAATCCTTCTGAAGCTAAAGATGATCTCTTTGTTGAAAACGTTAGGGTCGTTACTTTTGCCACCGGTCATCAGCGCAAATCCAAGGATGATGATGCCTAGACCGATCAGCATCAATTTCAGATTCTCCTTACCAAGGGCAAAGCCTTTCGGATCCGTCTGTCCACTATTCTTGACCATTTAACAATGAATTAGTTATTAACCCGCAAAGATAGTTCAATAATAGAGTTGATCAAACTTCATTCGTAAAAATTTATTCACTGCAAAATAGGTAGACAAGGCAGTCATGAAAATCCCAAAAATAAATATACCGCAAACCAGTATGGCCAGAGACATAGAATCTTGAAAATCAATAAGATCCTTTAGTTCTGACTGATAAGAAAAGAAAATCATCAACAAAATAAAACAGGCAATGAAGGCTCCGTAAATTCCATGTAATACACTCTTTGCAATAAACGGGAACCTGATAAAAGACCTGGTTGCACCAACCAACTGCATCGAATTAATCAGATATCTCTTCGAATAGATGGAAAGACGAATGGTATTGTTGATCAGCGCAATGAAGATAGTAAACATCAAAACACTGAGAACCAATATGATAAGACTAAGTTTTTTAACATTTGCATGAAGCTGTTTGACTAGATTCCGCTGATAATATACCTCCTGAACTTCGGGGTACTTAATAAACTGGGCTTCCAAAAGTGCAAGACTATCAGGATTGGCGTAATTGGCACGAAGTTTCACATCCATTGAGCTGAGCAATGGATTGTAACCCAGAAAATCGACAAATTCTTCACCCAAATCTTTTTTCAATTCCTGTGCAGCTGTCTCTTTGTCAACAAAACGGGTCGATTTTATAAATGGGGTTGCTTCAAGCGTTTTTTGCAGTTTCAAAACATCCACCTCCCTTGTATTTTCTTTGAGGATCAGCGTCACACCTACATTTTCCATGACGTAATCTGTTAGTCTTTTGGTATTTATCAGTAAAATACCGAGCAATCCGAAGAGGAACAACACCATTGAAATGCTAAGTGTGGTGCTGAAATAGGAACTAAAAAGTGATTTTCTCAATTTGAATTTTTCTTTTGCCATGCGAGAAAAGATTGTACCATATCAAAATTTACCGGTGATTCTTTTATTTAATGCTTTTTTTCAAAGGTATATTTTTAAAGAGCACAAACCCAATAAAAATGAGTAAAAGTAGGGAAGAGACCATTGAAACCTGCTTGCCCACCCTATAAGATTTTGGTTCAAATTTAAAAGTAATGTCGTAAGTTCCCTCTTGCAAAACCATCGCCCTCAGGACATAATTGGCTTGAAAATGAGGGACTGGTTTTTCGCCAATGTATGCGTTCCAGCCTTTGGGATAGTAAATCTCTGAAAATACAGCAATCTCGTTGCCTTTACCCGAATAATTGTATACCAACTTGTTGGGAGAATAACTTGTGAGTGAAAGTTTTGAACTGCTGCCACTTCCAGCCGAAACAGTGCCAAGCAAGGATTGAAATTTCTTGTCGACCACAACGGTTTTTTTCAGGTCGGCTTTCCCCAAAGCAGCAATTTCCTGATCTGCATTGTCAACGAGTTGATAACCATTTACAATCCAGGCATTTCCAAATGCTTTTGAATTAGGGATCGGAGGCGCCTCCGGATTGTAAATCATGTATTTTGTATTCAGCATGTTCAAGGCATTTAGTCCGATAAAGAGGGAGTCTACACCACTTTCAGTTTTCAATGCATTGAGTTTTGTTCCCAACTGACGGATTTCATCGTCAATCCGTAGATTAATCAACTCCTGGTACCGTCTCATTTTTGCTCCATGGTATCCGCCGATGGAGTGGTGATAATAGGATGTGCTTGCCTCATTGAAAGGATCGGAGGAAAGATTCAGCACACGGAATTCGGATTTATCTTTTAAAATTTCCTTGTCGGCTTTGGTAGCAGGATAGGGGTTTCTGGCATTTTGCTCCTGAACGAAATTGTTGTCGTTGAGATATCTTTTGTTGACGCCCCACATATCCACCAAAATAAGCGTTCCGATGATCAGCAAAGCATATTTCCCCTGAATCTTCTTTGCTACATGAACCCAAAGAATCAGCGCGACAGCCAGAATCAAGGCTAATGACCGAAGAGCATCGGACCGGAGAAAGGAGGTGCGATCGGATACCAGCCCTTTTTGGATCCACTCGGGCATTTGAGAATCACTGGCTGAAACAAAAGAGCCCGATAATCCCGGTATCAGGAAGAAAACCAGCGAGATTCCTGCAGTCAGTGCGAGACTCCATATCATGGCCCTTTTCCAAACAACCTTGTCAATTTCTTCGGAGAAAATTTTATTGAGGCCAATCGAGGCCAAAAGTGGGATGGTGAAACTGGCGATGACAAGTATCATCGAAACTGTTCTGAATTTGTTGTATCCGGGAAAATAGTCGAGGAAAAAACTGGTGAGTGGCATGAAATTCCGACCCCAGGATAACAGAATGGAGAAAATAGTTGCGGCAATGATCCATGCCCTGACAGGACCTTTGGTCAGAAAGAGAGAGAGAACAAAAAGGAAAAGGACGATGGCCCCGGCATATACAGGTCCTGAAGTGCCTGGCTGTGTTCCCCAGTAGCCTGGAAGTTGTTTGACAATCGTATTGGTATTGGGAATATTGTTGGCCCTTAAAAGATCGGCGGTGGCCGAATTTTCCCCGAAATTGATCATGGAGGCTCCGCCTTTGAAATTTGGAATCAGTAGGGTCAACGTCTCATCGACGCCATAACTCCAGCCTGTGGCGTAATCCTTGTCGAGTCCTGATGTTTGGTTTCCCTTATCAGCAGTCAATTCGGAAGCGCCCCTGATCGAGAATTTTCCATATTCGTAGGTGGTCCAAAGCCTTTCAGCGTTGGTTGCAATGGCCAGCAGGGCAAACAAGGCGATGATGCCGCTTCTTTTCAGAAAGTCAGATACTGCTTTTTCCTTCCATGCGAAGTAGAGTTCGGCCATGCCAAATATCAGGATGGTTAGCATGGTGTAGTAGGTGATCTGAAGGTGGTTGGCATAGATCTGAAGCGCCAAAAAGAGTGCAAAGAAAGCGCTTCCGATCCAGAGATTTTTCTTCCAGGCATGGTACAAGGCACCGATCATTGGCGCCATATATCCAATTGCAACTGCCTTGGTATTGTGGCCGGCAGCGATGATGATGAAATCGTAGGAGGAGAACCCAAAGGCGATGGCCCCAATCAAACTGATCCAGGGGTTCAGTCCGAAGAGGAGCAAGGCAAGATAAAATCCTATCAGATATAGAAATACAAAGCTGATGGGCCGCCAATCAAAAAGGGTCGTAAGTTTATAGATGGGGGAGATGGCCGAATAGGTGGGAAGGCCAATCAGGTAGGCAGGCATTCCGCCAAACATAGAATTGGTCCACAAGGCCAGATCAGAATGGCTCTTGTTGTAGTCGGTGATCTCCTTGGCCATACCGGTAGCCGTATTGGTATCGTGCTGGTTCAGTTTCTTTCCTTCCAGTTGCGGGGAGAAGTAAATTGCCGGCAGGATCAAAAAGAGCAAAACGGCAGTAAGATGTGGCAGGGCTTTTTTGAAAAGTTGGTTATCCATGGCTACGGAGTTGATATTCGGTCGTAAAAGTACATTTTTTTATACAATGGTTTTTCCTACTTTTGTCCTTATTTGAAAATTCTATCCTATTGGGAATCATTGTCAAACAATCCGTTAAAGGGACAATTTATGTCTATTTGGGTGTGCTGTTGGGATTTATCACCACGGCCATTCTCCTTCCGCGGATCTATTCGACTACCGAGGTTGGATTGCTGAAGGTCATAGTAACCTATTCAACTTTGATTGCACAATTCGGAACGCTTGGGATCAACGGAGCCACCATCCGGTTGTTCCCCTTTTTCAAAACAGAGGACAAAAAACACCACGGTTTTCTACCATTGGCCTTGTCAGTCGGAATGGTTGGTTTTCTGTTGTCAACAGTATTGTTACTGATATTTAAGCCATTGCTTGTCCAGATGAGTATGGAGAAGTCGACCTTAATGGTTGGATACATCAATTATCTGATTGTATTGGTATTCTTTCAGCTTTTCTTTTCGATCCTTGATATTTACTATTCTGCCCTGATGAACAGTGTGCACGGAACCTATCTCAGGGAGGTGTTTCAGCGGGTTCTCATCATCCTGATGATCGCACTTTTTTATTTCAATCTGCTAACTTTTCACCAATTTGTCCTGACCTACATCGCTGCCATTTCGGTGCCTACCCTTTATATTTTATACACGCTGATCCGGGAAGGGCAGTTCAATTTAAAATTTGAGCTTTCATTTTTGGACAAAAACTTGCTTCGCTCTATTGGGGCGGTCTCTTTGTTCAGTATTTTGAATGGGTTCTCTGTCATCATGATTCAAAATGTTGACCTGATCATGGTCAACAAAATGGTTGGGCTGGATGCCGCCGGGATCTATGCCATCTGCTTCTTTTTCGGGATTGTGGTTAGTTTGCCCGCCCGTTCAATATATAAAATTGCCAATGTGGCTGCTGCCGAGGCCTGGAAGAGTGATGACCGAAAAACCTTGCGCGACATTTACGAAAAGAGTTGCCTAACCCTTTTTATCATTGGATCCTATCTCTTTCTTGGCGTTTGGCTCAACATCGACAACATCATGCAAATTTTGAAACCGGAGTACCTTGCCGGGAAATGGGTTATATTCTTCATCGGATTTGGATGTTTGATGGACATGGCAACCGGCGCCAATAGCTCCTTGATGGGTACTTCAAAATATTATAAAGTGCAGTCGTACTTGCTTTTGATTCTTGTCGTTCTGCTCGTTTCGCTGAACCTGTTTTTGATACCGCGCTATGGACTGACCGGGGCAGCTGTCAGTAGCGCCGCTTCACTTGGGGTGTTGAATTTGCTGCGGTATCTGTTCCTCTATTTCAAATACGACTTTCAGCCTTACAATCGGCGTTTTATCTATGTCATTCTGATCGGTACGGTTGCCTATTTAATCGCATTTTCAATTCCGGTAAAGTTTCATTATATCTTCGATATTTTACTCCGGAGCACTATATTTTCCCTGTTGTATCTAATCCCGATTTATATTTTCAAGATTTCGGATGACTTGAACAAGAATGCTGATATCTACTTGAAAAAGCTGAGAATAATCGGAAAAAAGGTTTAAATTTTATCTTTAAGGCTCGTGCCACAATGTTATATATGGAATCACAAGACAATTTCCCGGTTTGAAATCTTATTTTTATCAAGTAATCTTAGTAGAAAGAAGGAATAATTTGCGAAACACGCCCGCGTACAATTACTGATTAGAACCTATATTTTGAGATCGGGCGGAAGAAGTTAATAATGGGAATTGCATTTTCCAAATAAGATAATAAGATCAGGGTATCTTAATTCATTCTGTTGCTACTAAGATTATTTTATAAAAATAAGATTTTACAAATCCTAATTGGTACAATCAATTATTCCTTTGATTGCGAATGCTTCGCGAAAAGCTAATTTAAACATATTCTGATAGTTCAATCATGGAAAAGCGACCACTTGTTTCTATAATCACGCCTACCTACAACCACGAAAAATACCTGGCTGACTGCATTGATTCAGTCCTGAAGCAGAGCTATACGGAGTGGGAAATGATCATTCTCAACGACGGTAGTACTGACCGTACCGCAGAAATTGCTGCTGCTTACCAGGATACCGATAGCCGTATCAAAGTGGTCAACCAGGAAAATATCGGGATCTTCAGACTCTCTGAAACCTACAACAAAGGGGTAGAGATGGCCGCCGGCAGCTATATTGCTATTTTAGAAGGAGATGATTGCTGGGCCCCACAAAAGTTGGAGATGCAGGTGGCTGAGATGCAAAAGGATCCGGACGCGGTGCTTTGCTGGAGCATGGCCAGGTGTGTCAACGCAGACAAGAGTTTGGTATATTATACGGCGCCGGATTTAGATGCTTTTGATGCCGGTTTTTACAGCAATGATCCCATTGGTTCTATCATGAACATCTTTCTATACCGCAATTGCATCCCTGCCTTAACCATTCTGATCAAAAAAGAGGCACTGCTTCAGATTGGCGGTTTTAAACAGATATTCAATCTGCCTTTGGTAGACCTCCCCACGCTTTATGAACTGGCAGTGGCCGGCCGGTTTATTTTCATCCCTGAAACGCTTGGCGACTGGCGCAATTACGCAACCCAGGTTACAAAGACCTATCCCGCCGTAATGACAGAGGGGTTTTACAAGATGGCAATACTGTTTCTGGAGAGCCATCCGGCAGCTGCCAGCCTAACCGTGGACGTGAAGGAGATCGATCGTTATTATGCCGGCAGAATGGTGATTGCCTTTGCACGATCAGGAAGATACAAACTGATCAGAAAAGAATACGCTTCCGCCCGTAAGGACTATGTCAAAGCGATTTCGGGCTATGGAATGGCAGAGCCGGTATGGAAATTGAGGGCTGCAGTTGGATGGGTTTTCAGTCTGTTTCATCTGGATGTGGAGGGATTGGCAAAAATTATGGGGAAGAGATCGTATACCGAACGATAGAATATCATAGACGCACCATCTGTTTTGTGGAAGAACTAAAGAAAAATAGCCTTAACTTCTATCTGTTTTACTGCGTCTTAAGTAAACAAGGGGTGTACTCCATGCTCTTCAGCATACTCTTTTACCCGGTCTATCTCATCCAATGGCAGGTTTATGATTTTGTTCCAATTACGTAAATCGGCCCATGCATCGTGACTTTTGGGAAAAGTGGTTTTATTGGGTTCATTACCAATCAAATAACTACAGAATTTTCCGTTATCAAATGCATCCATTAGAAAATCCAGTGCAGCCACATCCTGCCGAATATTGTAAACTTGTCGTTCAAAATCAATGATCTGACCAAAAACAGGTATTTCATTTTTCCCAATTATATCTACATTGACTGACATTAACAAATTTGGAATATCAATGGGTGTAATGTCTTTGTTAATGTTGTAATAGTCCTTAACCTTTGGATAAAACTCTTCTTTTACCTTATCGACAGACTTACTTTTCTTATAAGTAGAACCGGATGCATCAATATATTTTTTAAACAAGAAATTGTACAAATCGTCATTTGCGGGTAAATCAATTTCAACAGGTTCGGAAAAATTAATCAGATTATTACTGTAACGGTTCATATATGACAAGTAGCTACCACTAAATTGAATACTGTGCTCTGCCTTAGCGAATACTGTTTCTTTCTTTGCGTTTTCTGAAGAAACAGCTGAATCAATTTGTCTGATAGTTTCGTTAAGGAACTTGTACAAAGAAGAATCTAATAATGTTCGTACAACAGAAATTTTATTTTTAGAGAAAGAAAAGAATAGTTCATCAGTAGATACCAACAACAATCCAATACTGATTTTTTCCTGGATTTCAGGACGAACAACAGCTGATAATATTGAATAATGCGATTTCATGTTTTTGAATGATTAATAAGGTGAGCGAATATACTTCAGAAAAGTTTCAATAACCTGTTCTTCCCATTCGGCTGTGAAGAGCTCGTTATTAATTTTATGCGTAACTACTGGAAGGTCAATGTTCCAATCTTTTGGGAGAAAACTCAGTATATCATTGAGGTTTTGTTTGCATTCGCTCGTACAAAGATAGAAATTATCTTTCAATTGCTGGATATAATCTTTACTAACTTCCATTTTTGGGAACAGCAGTTGTATCAATGGAATATCTGTAAGACATTCATTTTCTGTTAAAAGAGTCATTGGAAAATTCATTGTTCTGTTGTTAAACACCGCACCATGATCAATTGGAACAAAGGCGTAATTGTGAAGGACATCAATCATTAAGTTCAGATGGTTGTACCTTCTGTCTTCGTTTGCCATCCAAATGTCAAACAATGCGATCTTCAGTAAATTGTCCCGATTATCCACATAACCTTTTTGTTTCGATATATCCGGAGTGTCAGTAAAAAGGCTTAGTTCCTGGTAAAAATGACTGTATTTTGAACCGAACCACGTTTTTTCAATTAAACGTCTGGGAATCCCAAATTGTTTTACATGATCATAATTGATTTTGACAAAAGCAAAATCAGGTACCGGAAGGCTCCATAAACGCAGAAAAGAGGCTGCAACATACTCACAAAACAAATTCATGGCCTCGGTACCTATAGCATGTTTACAAACATACTCTTGCATATCATTGCACAATATAAGCACCGGCCTCTCTAAGGTGTCGTATTGTCTATTAGCTGTTTGTATGCTCGTTAGCGTTTGCATAATGATTTAAGAGGTTTTCTACAACTCGCCTTTAAACGCCCGGTCGAGCAAACTCGATTTCAGGGCTTTCAGATAAGTGAGTTTGGATTGCTGCTCACCTATTAATTTATTTAAAGCATCAATTAAGGACTTTATTTTGGTGACAACCACCATCTGAACGGATAACGGAGGAATAGCAATTTCATACATTTCAAGTGCTTTCTTATTCACACCTGATTGTCCGGCTGAACGTTGAGAAATTGATATAATATAGCCCTGAATCTTACTGTTTTGAAGAAAATAATAGAGATAGTCTTTGGTTAGCCTCTCTTCATTTGGAACTGCTTTCATAAGAGCAACGTTGTATGCTCCATTTAATCCCCTAAGAATTTGAAAAACAGGTGGTCCATATCTACCTATCATCACATCGTTTTCATTGCAAAATTTGGTAGTTGATTTTTTATCAATGTAGACAACGTAATTATTTGATTTATAATCTCTGATCTGGATAAGGCGGACATAGCCTTCTTTAGATACATTCGAGAATTTGCTTTTAGGAGGTTGTGAGCCTCCAATAAAATCAACGTATTTTAAAAGGGGACTGCACTGATATTCATTGGCAAGATGATCAAAAATACCAGCAATTGATGAATCTATCAATGCATTGGTATGTTTGATATTTTCTTCGAGCAGGGCAATGCATTTGTCAATGCGGGCAAACAGGGCATCGAGCTTGGAAACAATACGGGTTTGCTCGGGGAGAGGAGGGAGAGGAATTTGAATCTTTTTAAGAATACTAGACTTTATTCCTTTTACGGTTGTTCCTGTTGCTTTTTTGTAAAGTTCTTTTTGAAATCTGTTTGAGAGTATGCTGTATAAAAGAAACCTTGATATATATGCATTGTTTTTCGCCTGCAAAGTAATAAGTCGTTGACCAATTGCAACTTTGTAATCTAAATCTAAGATAGCTACATAACCTAGAGGTGCTTCAGTTGTAAAAAATACGTCTCCCTTTTGCGGAAAACCTCTTGTCATTCTAACATCGTATTCTTCCTGGGAAATGTATTCCCTTGGCTCAACATTCAAAAATCCGATACGCACATTCTTCGCAGTTATTAACGGAACTCCTGAATCAGTTTTATTTGGCGTATAACCTCTATAATCGATGAATTTTGCAATATCATCAAACTGATAAATATTCCAATTTTTTGGCCATTTATCCATTGTACCCTTCCTCCAAAATTTGTTCCACTTCGGCCATCAACTGTCCGATTACAAAATCGTTCTTTTTGATGTGCGCCATGATTTCGCTCGGTGGCAAATGGTCGATGTCGGTCTGGGTATTGGGGTTTTTGGCAGATAGGTCGGTATCCACAATATCGGCAGCTTTAACCAACCAGGAATTGGACGACAAGGCACGTTTTGAAGACAATTCCACAAACTCCTGCAAATGCTCGTACTGGATGGGTTTGTTTTTGGTCAGCTTTTGTTCAGGATTGTATTCGTAATACCAGATTTCAGTGGTTGCACCTGTCCGGTCGAAGAACAATACGTTGGTTTTCACCCCACTGTAAGGCAAAAAAACACCTGCCGGAAGGCTCAAAATGGCATGCACATTAAAATTGGCCAGCAACTCTTCTTTCACATTCTTAAAAGCGCTGCCTGTTTGGAACAGAATGCCTTCAGGTACTACAATGGCAGCTTTGCCACCCTTCTTCAGACTCTTCATAAAATGCTGCAAAAAAAGCAATTCGGTGGCGTTGCTGGGTATAGGGAAATTCTGCTGGATTTGAGGTTTCTCCTTTCCTCCGAACGGTGGATTGGCTACAATCAGGTCGTAACGGTCTTTCTCCTGAATGTCACGAATGTTGGTAGTCAGCGTATTTTGCTTGTAGATATTTGGGCTTTCAATGCCGTGCAAGATCATGTTCATTACGCCCATCGTATAAGCCAGTGGCGTTTTCTCGTTGCCAAAAAATGTGTTCTCGTGAAGAAACTGCCACTGTTCGGTCGAAAGTTTGTTCCGGTATTTGTGGATGATGTAATCGAATGCTTCGATCAGGAAACCACAACTTCCTGCCGCACCATCGTAAACCGTTTGTCCGGGCTTGGGTTGCAGGGTTTCAATCACCGCCTTAATGACAGCCCTCGGAGTATAAAACTCTCCCGAGTTACCGCCGTCGTTACCCATTCCCTGCAACAGGTTTTCGTACACGTGCGATAGTTCAAACAATTCGGCCTGCGACTGGAAATTCAGTGTGTCGATAATGTCGAGCACTTCGCGCAGGGTGTGACCGCTGGCAATGCGGTTATCGAGAAATTCGAAGATATTCCCGATTTTGTATTTTACCGATTTCAGGTCGCTCAAACTGCTTTTAAAACCTTTCAGGTAAGGGAACAAATGTCCATTTACAAACTGAGTGAGGTCGCTGCCTGTCTTTGCCAATTTGTGATCGATTTGGGGCAGAGACGCGATGCCTCGCGTCTGTACAATCTTCGGGCAAGCCCATTCGTCCCAACGAAACTCATTAATAATGATTCGATCGTATTTGGTATTGTTGAGCATAGCCTCTCCTTCTTTTTCCTCTTCAAAGTCATTTAAGAATTTGAGAAACAGAATCCAAGAAATCTGTTCTGTGTAGTGCATGGCTCCGCTGATTCCATCATCACGGCGAAGAATATCTGTAATCCGGTCTATTTTTTGTTGAAGTTCCATCAAGAATTAATGATTGGTTTTTATGAACAATTTGCCTATATCGTTATCAGAACCGATAGTTATAAATTAATTACCAAAACGCCAGTTAAAGAGAGGGCAATCAATTGGTAAAAATTCGTTTGCATTCGACGTAAAAATTAGATAAAGAGGTTAGGTTTTCTGATTGAGTATTTTGAAGAAAATGACCAATTGCTAAATGTTCATTTTCTTTTGCCAAACTATCAGGTAGCTTTAATTTTTCAGCTTTGGAAACTTTTGCTTGCGCTTTATTTCCAGTTCCAAAAACGCGAATTCCTATTGTCTTTAGGTTTTTTGCATTTTCACCGGTCGTTTTTTCATAAATCATTTTCACCAAAGGATGTGTTGAAAGTATCTGATTTGTTGCCTTAGTGACATTGTGGTTGGTTTTTGATTTTTTCAATTCGAGAATAAAGCAGATTACTTCATTCCCAATTGCCTTAAATACAATATAGTCAGCAATATTTCGCTCAACTTCATCTGAGAAACATGCCCAGTGAATATCTCTTTCATCGTCTTTCGGTCGTATTATTACAAGGTCAGTATCATATCTTGATAGCGGCACACGCATATTCTCACCAGATTCTGTAAGCATCATTGGACGGTGAGAATAATTATCGTGAATACCTTGATTTATCTTGGTTATTAATTCTGTTGGAGACATATTTAATCAAGGTTTGCATAGATTTCGTACAACTCGTTGGTCCGAGTATTTAAATTGTTCAGGCAATTATCAATTGAAGCAATATCTACACCATGATCACCGATTTTGAGGTTTTCGATTTTTACCTGTGTTTGATATTTTTCACCATTTAAATAAAATGCCTGCATTTTCGATTTGTCTAAATAATCGGCAGGTTTATATCCCCATTTTGCTGTTTCTTCCTGCTTCTCTTTTTCATTTAAAACCCCAACCAAGCATAAATTGTTCAGCTCGGAAATGATGTAATCGCTGTGGGTACTCATCCAAACTTTAACTCCGGAATTGGAAATTTGGGCGAGTATACGGGCAAAAAGAATTTGAAGATTGGGATGTAGATTCATTTCTGGTTCATCAATCATCACCATATCGCCTTTTGTGGCAATGTGTTTTAAAAAAAAGATGATGCTTGAAATGGTTTTTATAAACGAAGCGCTTAAATGCACAGGAACCCGTTTGCGACGATTCATGTTTGGAGCAAACTCAACTTCACCCTCGCTGTTTACAATGATTTCACCATGAAGTATTTCTTTCTCAATCTCGGCAGCCAAATTGATAAAATCCTGATCGGCATCGTTTTTAGTTAGTTGTGTTAAATCTTGAGCTTGCCGAAGGGCATCTTCAATAGCTTCTGGGTAACGGCCAGCATTTTTACGAAGATAATTAGGCACTTCATGCTCCTTATCTTTCTCGAGTAGCAATGATTGCATTTTATCAATCATTTCAGATCGTTTCAACGATAATTCTTTACTAAATGTATACAAAGAATTTCTTTCTACGGGAATATAAAATACTCTTCTTATGTAATTGTTGATCAGAACACGTTCACAAATAAAAATTGAAAAAAAAGTATTAAGAAACATCTTCATAGGATATTCTGCAGTAATTTTCTCATTACTAACACTAATTTTAATAAGGGAAGTATTTTCGTCTTTCAGAATTGTCATTGAACCAAAACCACCAAAATTAATAGTTCGCTCAGCGCTATTTTTCAAAAACTGATCATATTTAGCTTCAAGATTTAAAAATTCAATAGATAAATCTTTAAACAGCATGTTTGCGCTATGTCTATCAATTCCCATATAAACATGGATACTTTCTTTATATGAAATAACAAGCGAATCAAGTAAACTGCGCACATTCTCAAATGAAAGATCAAATGATATTGGATTATCTTTTGATAGTTTTGTTGATTCTATATCACCAAAAATATCACTAAGATTTTTGCGGGAAAATGGTTCGTTAATTCGTTTAATCAATCCGTAAATTATATATCCCAGGTATGTTTTCCCTAATCCATTTCCTCCAGTCACAAGGGTAAAGTCCTTGCTCAGATCAATTTGATAATTTTGTTTCCCTTTTACTGGGCCAAAATTGTTAATTGTTAGTTTCATATTGTTTTTATTACACCTGTAAAAATACAATTTTAAAATACATCAACTTGCATACAGGTTTTCCTGCAATTTATAAAAGGCATCAATCAGGTTTTGGGCGCTTCCAAATACTTTGGCAGCTTCTTTGGTGGTCCCCAGATTATTGAGTTCGATCAACGATGAAAGCCGTTCGCGTTTCAGCTCTTTAACTCCATCAGTTTCGTAGCGTTCGAGAATAAAACGCAGGAAATCTCTGGCTTTCAAGTTGGAAAATACCTCAAAGAAGGCATTGTCCTCTTTGACATGCGAGGCCCGTTGAGTGCGGGTAATCAAACTGCATTCGTACGAAATGTGCAAAAGAACATCGAAAATATCGCTGCGTTCTGCTTCGAAAATCTTTTTCAGTATGTCGAGTTGTTCTTCGTCAATTCCCGATTCTGCCAGTTTAACCAGTAGTTCTTCGCGGGTTTCAGGCTTCGACCACAATTGGCGTAACTCTTCTTCGCTGTGGTATAAGTCGGGGATAAATCCAATCAGTTTTTCAAGAAATTGCAGCGTGGTAAGCGGTTTCCCTGTTTCGTTGTCGATGTATCGGGTTTCGATGTCCAAAACTTTCAGTTTCCGCCCATTCGAAAGCTCAATGACAATTTTAACAGGCCGTGGTGGTAAGGGTGGACGTGGTGGATCTTCACCTCCTCCTGTATTTTCTCCGCCACCACCTCCGGTGTTTCCTCCGGTTTGTGTGCCCCCTTCTTCGGTTTCACCATCAGGCAAACCATCCCAATCTTCATCATAAAAGTGGTCGGTAGCTTCTTCCGAAAAGTCGATAATGGTAAAAAAATCTTTTCCTTCGAACAAGCGGGTGCCTCGCCCCACAATCTGTTTAAATTCTACCATCGATTCGATTTCGCGAACGATGATAATGTTCCGGACGTTGTGAACATCGACACCCGTAGTAAGCATTTGTGACGAAGTGAGTATAACCGGAATATCACGGTCGTTATTCCGGAACAGTTCCAGTAAATCACGGCCAGGTTTACCTTCGTCGCTGGTAATCCGAACACAATAATTCGGATCGGATACTTTCTTTAATTTGTTTATGGCATCGCGCATGTCCAGCGCATGGGGTTGATCGACACAAAACACAATGGATTTGTCCATCGGATTAATATTGTCCAGAATGGCCTGTGCAACCAGTTCTATTTGCTTGGGGATCACGATAATCCGGTTAAAATCCCTTTTGCGGTAAACCCGCCTGTCTTCCACCGCGCCTTCCAGTACCTTATCAGCCGTAGTATAAATGTAACTGTCAATATTGGTCCGTACTTTTTTTACCTTATATGGACTCAGGTAACCATCGTTGATACCGTCTTTCAGTGAATATTCGTAAACCGTTTTCCTGAAGTAATTGTAAGTGTCCACATTGTCATCACGTTTAGGCGTTGCAGTTAGTCCGAGATGAACAGCAGAACCAAAATAATCGAGAATTTCACGCCACGAGCCCACTTCGTTGGCGCTTCCGCGGTGGCACTCATCAATAATAACCAGGTCGAAAAAGTCTTTGGGATATTGTTTGTAATATCCACCGATGTTCTCCTTTTCGCTGATGGCCTGATAAATGGCAAAGAAAATGAAGGCATTGGTAGGAACGACTCCATTTCGGGCGCGGACTTCAGAACCATCAATCTTAATCAAATCCTTTTCATATGGATCGTTAAAGGTGTTGATGGCCTGATCGGCAAGGATGTTCCGGTCAGCCAGAAACAATATCTTGGGGCGACGGTCGGCTTTGTCTAAATTCCATTTAACCGTCAGCAATTTGTGTACAATCTGAAAAGCGATAAAAGTTTTTCCGGTTCCGGTGGCCAATGTCAATAATATGCGTGGTTTTTCATCAGCTATGGCTTCTATGGCTTTGTTCACGGCTATCTCCTGATAGTATCGGGGTTGTTTGTCTCCCACTAAGTAAAAAGGAACACCAAGCAGTTGCTTCTTCAGTGAAGTAAGATTATCAATCGAATCCTGAAAAAGGGTTTCAGGTATTGGGAAATTATCAATATAATCTCCTGTTCCTGTTCTCATATCGAACTGGTAAATCTTCTCTCCGTTCGTGGCAAAAATAAATTTCACTGATAGTTTTTCGGCATACCGGATGGCCTGTTGCAACCCATCGGTGGGATGTTTGCCTAATTTTTTGGCTTCAATGATAGCGAGATTGCTGTTTTTATATCGGAGCAGGTAATCTGCGAAGAGTCTTTTGCCCCGTTTGCCTCCCAGAAGTTTCCTTCCGTCGGTAAAATAGTGTTCGCGAACTACATAATCTTCCCATCCACTTTCCTTTAGTTTGGGATCAATAAGTTTAGCTCTGGTGTCGGATTCTGTTAGGTTCATTACAAATCAATAAGTGACTATGGGTAAAAATACAAAATTAAACGAACAGCAAGTATATGCTTCGCTGAAAGTTATCAATTCAAAAACTTACCGGCGCCAGTTTGAATATTTCGGACTATACTGTAAACTAGAATCCGGAGCAAAGTGTAACCATCTAAAAAAAACAAAACTCCGTTTTCGCAGGGCTTTGCCATTCAATTTCAAACCTATTCACCTAATACCCATCGGACATCAATTTTTTGACAATTGCATGTTCAATATGCTCAGTTCGCCATCTTGTTGCACCCATGAAAGTCAAAATTTTCAGTTCAGATTATGCGGTGACAAAAGAGTTGGTAGAGGTATTCACGAAAGGGGAATGAATACTTTTCTGTCGAAGGTTAAACCTTTTTTTTTCAGTTGGTGCGGATTGCAAATTCCGCTCCAGCAAGCTAATCCCCAAAACAGACTTGATTTAGAGATTATAATCCCCAAAACAGACTTATTTTAGGGATTACGATCTAAAATGCAGTTTTGTATGATAAGCATAATTGTGGGTCACAATCTATTTCAAGGCCAGATAGAAGCAAGCGCAATCACCGTCCCCAATGCTGTTTAGCCTGGCAGCTTCTTTGGAAAAATCGGCCATCTGTTTTTTTGTAAACATCGAAAAATCATCTGAATAGGGGATATCCCGCAGGTATTTTTCGCTGGAAGCGAACTGTACGAAAGAGGAGTCGTATTCAATTTTGTCGATCTTCAGTCCAGTTTTTTGGGCCAAGAGGTGAATGCTGTTTGTTGTATGCAGGTATAGATGTCGCGGGGCATCCAGTGCAAACCAATGGGTGCGGTACTTGCGCCATGCATGGGAATTGGCAACAGGTATCCTGATAAGTAGTTTGCCGTTTGGTTTGAGCAGTTCCCTGATTTTGCCAAAAACCTTTTCTGGATGATCCATGTGTTCAAAGGCATGGTGGAGCATGATAAAATCGAACTGCCCCGTCATTTCAAAGAGGTCCCTTTTCAGGATTTTCAAATTGGTTATGTTTTGGAGATCTTTCTCCAGAAAAGGATCGATCCCCGTCAGGTTTTTGAAACCGCTGCGCTGCATGGACAGGATAATTCTTCCTGAACCGCAGCCAACATCGAGGATGGAGGAGTTGAAATTCAGCAAATCCGGCTTCATCCAGTGAAAAGGGTGGGGCAAAAAGAGGGAGAGCAGGGCCCCGACCGGATCAAATTTATGCAGATAGTGACGGAGAAGGCTTCTTTTCAGGAAGTAGACAACCGGGTTGAGTGACAGGCCAAACTTGGGCTTTTGAAAGGAATAATATTCTGTAGGATAAAATCTGGAGAGATCTTTGGGTGTTTCGATGATCTGAAGGCAACCACAATTGGCACATTCGAGGTATTGAAACTCATCTTTAAGGTTCAAAAGCCTCTCTTTGGCCAGGTGGATATGGTTGTTGTGAACATTTCCACATATTTTACATGCTATGCTGGTGATCATTGACGAGGATTTTTATGACTTGAATGCAAAGATATATTTTTAGGCGCTTTCTGCTGAGAATTTAAACACGAAGGTGTTATGTTTGAAAAATAAAGCATAAGCTAAAGTTTATTAAATTAAGTTTTGAATTCAGTATTAATTTAAACAATAGCTTATGCGAACAAAAGTTAATGAGAATTTGTTCA
>JALOCD010000161.1 GCA_023228025.1 Prolixibacteraceae bacterium
TGTCTCCCCTGGATGTAAGGGCCGCGTTCAGGGTACTATTGAGTAGAAAAAATAGCGTTCCTGATAAGATGATGTTCATGTAGGCAACCGCAACTCCAAGGTATTCGTCATTGGCCCCCAGCAATTTTAACATATGAGGAGCCATTACCATTCCCACAACAGTAAGCAATAGCGCATTAAAAAAAGACAAAGTGATGGCCTGTGCCGCATAAATTCCGGCCTTCTTTTTCTCTCCCGCACCCAGTGACGAGGAGATCAGGGCTGTGGCTCCCGTTCCCATTCCTATACCAATTGAAAGGACAATGAAAAAAACGGGAAAAGAGAGTGATAAAGCTGCCAGTGCGGTGGTCGAGACCAATCCTCCGTAATAAGTATCTACAACATTAAATAACGTATTAAATATCAGACCAATACTCGAAGGAAGGGCAATCAACCTAATCAATTTCGGCAATGGGGTAGATGTAAAATCTGTATTCATCGTGAGAATCTAATCAAGCATTAATTAATTTATTTACTGAATCATACGCAAAAATTGCTCAAAAGGTTCTAATCAAGAATAATTCCTTCGGAAATCATCGAAATTAGACGACAGATTTGTAATTTTGAAGTTGCAGCACAACAACCAAACAACAGGGAAGGAGGAGAAAAATGAAACTTTCTTTTAAAATTGATTACCAGACAACTTGGGGCGAATCACTATTTATTTCTGGCTCAACCAAACAATTTGGTCTATGGGTCCCTCAAAAAGCGATTCAACTAAAAAATCAATATCCCGGAGAATGGCAATGTTCCATCGAAACAGATGAGAATCTTCTGGAATACAAATACATCCTTCAAAAATATTCGGGTGATTACATTTGGGAATGGGGCCCAAACAGAAAAATAGCATTTCCCAAGGAGGTCGATGAGATTCGCTTACGGGATTTTTGGCGAAGTAATACCGATCCCGATAAAGTTCTATACTCAGCCGCCTTCCAGAATGTTTTGCTGAAAAGAGCTGTTGCTGAAAAAATCAGCGCCAAAAAACTTCCCCAACGGATACTGCGCCTGCAACTTCACACACTTGCGATTCCTCCTGAATTTAAGTTGGCCTTTTTGGGAGCCGAAACAGCCCTGGGCGCATGGAAAGAGTCAGAAGCAGTAGTCATGGACGATAGCGCGGCACCTTTGTGGAAGGTCGATCTGGATGCTTCGAAGCTCAACTTTCCAATGCATTACAAATATGTCATCTTCGATCCGGGCAACAAACGGGTGATCGAATGGGAAGAGGGAAATAACCGGGTCATCAGGGATTTCGTTTGTCAGTCGGCCAATTCCATGAAGGTACATACCGACGAAAAATTCAGGCAAAATAGTGGTCGATGGAAAGGAGCCGGCGTGGCTGTTCCGTTGTTCTCACTTCGCACAGAGCATAGCGGTGGCATCGGCGAATTTACTGATCTCTGCAAGTTGGTTGACTGGTCCAAAATGTGCGGACTTAAACTGATCCAGCTTTTGCCACTGAATGAGACAGTTTCCACACACAGTTGGGTAGATTCTTATCCCTACAAATCCATCTCAGTGATGGCGCTCCATCCGGTTTTCATCAACATTAACAAAATCGGGGTACTCGATGATGAAACTTTGATGGTGGGTTTTATTCAGACCCTGGCCAGTTTCAATGCACAGGACTCAGTTCATTACGAGGATGTTCACAAAATGAAGTCGAAATTTTTCAAACTTATTTTCGACCAACAGATGGAATCCTTTCTGAAAAACCCGGCCTATCTCGAATTTTTTGAACAAAACAAAGATTGGTTGGTTCCCTATGCTGCTTTTTGTTACCTGAGGGACCAGAACAAAACGGCCAATTTCAGACAATGGAAAGCGTTTCAAAAGTTTAACAAGGAGGAAATTCAGGAACTCGCTTCTCCCAAAAACAGTTGCTATCCCGACATCGCAGTTCATTATTTCATCCAATTCCACGCCCACAAACAATTGAGCGAATCAGTTGCCTATGCACGACAAAACTCAATTGTGCTGAAAGGTGATATCCCGATAGGCATTAGTCCCAACAGTGTCGAAGCATGGACGAAGCCCGGACTTTTTAACCTTTCGCAGCAGGCAGGCGCCCCGCCGGATGAGTTTGCCGACCTGGGCCAAAACTGGGGATTTCCGACTTACAATTGGGAGGTGATGGCAAAAGATGGCTATAAATGGTGGAAAAGCAGGTTAAAGCAGATGTCCCGCTATTTCGATGCCTTCCGGATAGACCACATTGTCGGTTTCTTTCGGATATGGGAGATCCCGGCCACCCAAGTTTTTGGAACGATGGGACATTTCAATCCGGCGCTACCCTATTCAAGGGACGAAATCATCGACCGGGGAATAAATTTTAACGAGGAACGCTTCACCAGACCATACATCCGTGATTATTTTCTTTGGGGTCTTTTCGGGGAATTTACCGATGAGGTAAAAAACAACTTTTTATCTGAATATGAACCCGGAAAATTCAACCTTAAACCAAATTTTTCCACACAGAGACAGGTTTGGGATTATTTTGAATCCAACAAAAGTGAGGATCGATTAAGCGGGAAAGAGAGCAGGATCCGCGATGGACTCTGTGCTTTGATCGGTGAGGTACTCTTTGTTCGCGATCCATCACATCCCACCTGTTTTCATCCAAGAATTGCGTTCCATGATACCAATTCTTACATGAACCTGAGCGACAACACCAGGTACCTGCTGGATGAGCTCTACATCGAATTTTTCTACCATCGCCACGATGAATTCTGGAGGGAACAGGCCATGAAAATCTTACCTGCAATCCTCGAAAGTTCCGACATGCTCGTTTGTGGCGAAGACCTGGGAATGATTCCGGCTTGTGTTCCCGGGGTTATGAATGAACTGGGAATCCTGAGCCTGGAGGTGCAGCGTATGCCAAAAGATCCAAAGATCGAGTTCCTGCGCCCCACCGATTCACCCTATTTGTCTGTGAGTACTACCTCTACACACGACACCTCAACGCTGAGGGGATGGTGGGAAGAAGATCCTGGTAAGAGTGAGCGGTATTTCCGAACCATCATGGGGAACCATGCCGCATTCAACAAGGTAATGGAACCCTGGCTTGCCAAGGATATATTGCAACAGCACTTATGGTCGCCAGCCATGTGGACCATCTTTCCCATTCAGGATTTGCTGGCCATGGACGAAGAACTTCGCCGAAAGGATTTTGAAGCAGAAAGAATCAATATTCCGGCCGTTGCCTTACATTATTGGCGATACCGTATCCATATCACCATGGAAAAACTTTTGAAAGCCGGCAAGTTTAATGCAGAATTGCTAAGAATGGTTACCCACTCCGGCAGGCTATGATGTTCATTTTTTCTCCATTCGCCGATTATTCTCCTTGATTGGCCGATTTCCGCTTCCGGATCATGGAGGGTGAGGCTACCTTTGGGTCACAATTAACATGGTCTCACTTAATACTAAAAATTATGAATATCGTGAATGATCCCAACGACCGCAGCATATACCGCGGAAGAGAAAGAAGGCGCCATGGTTCCGATTCGAGGGTATTCCTTGGAGTAATATTTGTTGCCATCGGCGCATTGCTAATCCTTAAAAACCTCGACTTTTTGTCGTACGACCTTTCCCACATCCTGATCAGCTGGCCAATGCTGCTGATTGTTATCGGTGTATACAATCTCAGCCGAAAAGCAACCTCAGCAGGGGCTATCCTAATTGGAATAGGCGCCTATTTCATGCTACCACGGATATTTGACCTGCCCGACCACTTCTTTCACAACTTCTGGCCGGTATTTTTGGTCATCATCGGCCTCGTCTTTATTTTCCAATGGAACAGAAAACCCGGCGTCCCTTTTATGTCTGATGTTGACAAAAACGACATTCTCGATGAAACCGCCATCTTCGGCGGACGGAATATGTCTTTGGTATCCGAACAATTCAAAGGGGGAAAGATCACCTCTATTTTTGGCGGATCAAAGATCAACCTACTCTATTGTAAACCGGTAGAAGGATGTGTCATCGATGTGGCGACCATCTTTGGTGGAACCAAAATTATTGTCCCGGAAAATTGGAACGTAAAAACTGAAGTAGTTTCTATCTTCGGCGGTTTTGAAGACAAACGCGGCAACTCCGTGATTTCAAGGGTCGATCAATCTAAGGTCGTCATCATCAAAGGCGCCGCGATTTTTGGGGGTGGCGAAATAACATCCATGCCATAACAATATGGAGAAAGCTGGCATCGTCAACAGGTATTCACTCGTCTTTTACTGGATCGTGCCCATCATATTGGGAATCCTTCAGGCAAGTTATAACTTCTATTTCGAAATCCTCCCTGCGGGGATTTCGTTGGTTGATGGTACCGTGTTCGGATTTTTGCTTGGGGCCTTCGGAATGGCCATTTGGTTTGTGGTAAGATACAATAGTCCGGATGATAAACCCTTTGCGCAGCTGCTTTCAACCCACCTTGCCGCGGCGATCATCCTCTCACTGGCATGGGTTTACAGTTCGGCATTTATCACACGTTCTTTACTTGCCGTCCCCGAATACATAACTTACCAGGAAGGTAACCTGCCCAACAGGATTTTCATCGGTTTCATTTTCTATACCCTGATGGCAACGGTGTTCTATCTCTACATTTTCTTCAGGAAAAACAAGGAGAAGAGTGACCGCGAGATGGAGTTAAAGCAAGAGGTGAGGGAAGCAGTGTTGAGGGCACTAAAATCCCAAATCAATCCACATTTCCTTTTCAACAGCCTCAATTCCATCGCATCCCTGACCCTCACAAATCCGGAAAAGGCGCATGAGATGGTCATTGCCTTATCCGATTTTATGCGTTACTCCCTGCGGAAGCAACACAACGAAATGGTAGCGCTTGAAGAGGAGATCAACCACATTCGCCTCTATCTTCAGATTGAAAAGATTCGGTTTGGCGAAAAAATGGCTTACTTTTTCCAAGTAGAACCGGATTGCCTGGATTGCCAGATCCCTACCCTTCTGCTGCAGCCACTTTTCGAAAACGCGGTGAAATATGGGGTTTACGAAGCGTCCGAGCAGGTTGCAATTTCGCTTGTTGCCAGGAAAGAGGGAGATCATACCGTTCTGATCCTTACCAACAACTTCGACAAGGAAGCTGCTCCAGTCAAAGGAGAGGGCATCGGCCTGAAAAATGTGCAGGAACGGTTGCGTCTGGTTTACAACAGCAACAACCTGATGGAAATCAAGGAGGAGGAGGGGAGATTTGTGATAACTATTTACCTTCCATGTGAGAAGCAAAAAAGCAATGGACAATTGAAAATGGACAATTGAAAATTATATCTATTCTGCCAATGCATCTTTGCGACCTTTGTGCCGTACTTTGCGCCCTTCGTGGTTAAAGTATTAAATTTCAACACAAAGGTTACTAAGGATATCACAAAGGACTCAAATTAGAATCCGGTCAATGGCAAGAATTCCGAAAAAAATCAGACAAGAATTATTTATAGACTGATATTAAACATGACTGCAATTAAAGTTCTTATCATCGACGACGAACAACTCGCGAGGGACCTGCTGAAAAGCTACCTGAATAAAGATTCTCGATTGGAGATAGTCGGGGAGTGCAGCAATGGGTTCGAAGGGGTACTGGCCATCCAGGAGCTGAAACCCGACCTGGTTTTTCTCGACATCCAGATGCCCAAAATTACGGGATTCGAGATGCTGGAGCTATTGACAGATCCTCCGGTCATCATTTTCTCGACAGCTTACGAAGAGTTCGCCATCCGTGCCTTCGAAGCCAATGCCGTCGACTATTTGCTGAAACCCTATCCGCTCGGGAGGGTGCAGGTTGCCGTCGAAAAAGCCTTGAAACAAATTCAATCCGGTGCCGGCAACAAGGAAGAACTGGAAAACCTGAGCATAACCCATGACGAAAAAAGCGGTCTGCTTACCAGAATTGTCGTCAAATCGGGATCCAAAATCAAAATCATCCCGGTCGAGACCATCGACTACCTCGAATCGGAAGATGATTTTGTGATGATCTACTGCAAGGAAGGACATTTTCTGAAACAGAAAACCATGAAATATTTCGAGAACCACCTCGACTCCAAAAAATTTATCCGCATCCATCGCTCCTGCCTGGTTAACAGCTCCCAGATTGCCGAGATCCAGCAATATGGCAAAGAGTCGTGGATGTTGTTGACAAAAAATGGAGTCAAACTGAAAATCAGCAAATCGGGGTACCTGGCACTGAAAGTTTTCCTGGCTACCTAAATAAATGGTTTTCAGAATCTGATATTTAAAGACCGGATTATACCGGTTTTTTTTATTTCAAAATCCTTACAGAATTCTTTTCTTTGCAGCGAGTCAACTGACATTGCATCCATGGCCATCAAAGATTCATTTTTCTCCAGTTAATCACCAGCA
>JALOCD010000077.1 GCA_023228025.1 Prolixibacteraceae bacterium
TAAGGTTAAAACTACAAGCATGGACACACCCAGTTTCAAAGAAGACCACATCAGCCAAATCCCGGCTCTGCAGATGCTGCAAAAGTTGGGCTATACCTATCTCAGTCCTGCAGAGGCAGACACCCTTCGGGGTGGCAAGACAAGTAATATTTTGTTGGATGATATTTTGAGGAAACAACTGAAAGAGATCAACTCAGACAAACGAATCAGTTCAACAAAGTCAACCTACATCAGCGATGCCAATATTGAGAATGGCATTCGGGCTTTGAAAGAGCTCCCGATGAACGAGGGATACATTGCTGCCTGCGAAACTGTTTACAACCTGATTACGCTGGGGAAAACTTTTGAACAGAGTGTGGATGGTGATAAAAAGAGTTTCACCCTGAACTACATTGACTGGGAAGATTTAAAGAACAATGTTTTTCATGTGACCGAAGAATTCAGCGTGATGCGGAGCAACAGCAAGGAGCATTACCGTCCGGATTTGGTGCTGTTTGTGAATGGAATTCCGCTTTGCGTGATTGAATGCAAGCGGCCGGACATGAAAGAGCCTTTGGCACAGGCCATCAGCCAGCACCTGCGCAGTCAGCAGGAGGACGGAATACGCAGTCTTTACGTCTATGCACAGATGGTCATGAGCATTGCCACGCAGGAAGCAGCCTATGGCACCAACGCGACACCTGAAAAATTCTGGGCCAAGTGGGAAGAAAAATTCAACAACGAAGAGGAAGCTACAACATATAGAAATAATTTACAAGAGTTGAAAAATCAGTCCTTAAGTCTGGAGCAAAAAAACAGACTATTCGCGGATCGTTTCAGGTATGTACGGCAGTATTTTGATGATCTGGATTTGGAAAACATTTTGCCGACTGTTCAGGACAGTTATTTATACGGTTTATGCAGACCCGAACGGCTGATGGATCTTATCTACAACTTCATCCTGTTCGACAACGGTGAAAAGAAAATTGCGCGATACCAGCAGTTTTTTGCCATCAAAAAATCGATGTCGCGGATTCTTCAATCTACTGCCGGAAGGCGAACAGGCGGGGTAATCTGGCACACGCAGGGAAGCGGAAAATCCCTGACCATGGTGATGCTGGCTCAGGCAATTGCCATGGAGCCATCGATTCGAAATCCCAAAATAGTATTGGTAACCGACCGGACGGATCTGGATAATCAGATAACAGGTACCTTCCGGAAGTGCGGAATGTTTGTGGAGAATGCCACCACCGGTCAGCGATTGGTCGACCTGCTTGAGAGCAACAGTGATGCAGTGGTTACCACCATCATCAACAAGTTTGTGGCAGCCATGAAAAAAATCAGCAAGCCCTTGCAAAGTCACGATATTTTTGTCTTGGTGGACGAAGGGCACCGTACGCAGCATGGTACTTTCAACATCGAAATGCAGAAGACCCTGCCCAATGCCTGTTTTGTTGCCATGACCGGAACACCACTATTCAAAAGGGATAAAAACACGGCTGCAAAATTCGGGGGTATCATTGATTCTTATACAGTCGACCAGGCAGTGAAAGACAAAGCCGTTGTGCCACTTTTGTATGAAGGAAGACTGGCAAGACAAACTGTGAATGCAAGTCCGCTGGATACCTTCTTTGAAATGGTCTCAGAGCCACTAACGGAACTTCAGAAGGCGGATTTCAAGAAAAAATTCAGTCGGGCGGATCAGTTGAACAGTGCGGAACAGAAGATTTATGCCATTGCATGGGACATCAGCCGGCACTATCGCGACAACTGGCAAGGCACTCCATTCAAAGCACAGCTGGTTTGTGACAAAAAAATAAACGCCATTCGTTACAAAGAATTTTTAGACGAAATAGGACTTGTAAGCAGTGAGGTTTTGATCTCTTCGCTGGACGAAAGAGAGGGTGAAGAGAGCGCTTATGCCAAATCTACAGAGAGAGAGAATCGCTTCTGGAAAAAGATGATGGATGAACATGGAAATTCAAAATCATATGAGAAGAACATCATCAACCGATTTAAGAACCAGAAAGACCCTGAAATCATCATTGTGGTAGATAAACTGCTTACCGGATTCGACGAACCAAAGAACACAGTTCTGTATCTAACCCGCAATTTGCAGGGGCATAAACTTTTGCAGGCCATTGCACGGGTCAACCGCATTTATCCTGATAAGGAATTCGGCTACATCATAGACTATTACGGGGTGATAGAGAACCTGGATGATGCTTTGGAAATGTATTCTTCGTTCGAAGATTTCGACAATGAGGATCTTGAAGGAACGCTCACCAACATCAACGATGAAATAAAAAAATTACCGCAGAAACATTCCGAACTTTGGGATATTTTCAAAACAGTTACCAATAAAAGAGATGCCGAAGCTTATCAACTACTTCTTAGGGATGAAGCAATCCGGGTTCTATTTTACGATAAACTGGCCACTTTTGCAAAAGGATTAAAACTGGCTCTTTCATCGATTCAATTTTACAATCAGGTTGAAGAACAGACCATCAACCGTTACAAGGAAGATTTGACCATGTTCCTGAAATTGCGCTTGGCTGTTATTGAAAGGTATTCAGATATGATTGATTATAAGCAATATGAAGGGCAGATTCAGAAGCTGATTGATACACACATCACTTCGGAGAAAGTGGAGACAATTACTGAGTTGGTGGATATTTTTGACAAAGAAAAGTTTCAGCAAGAGGTAGAAAATACAACAGGTAAAGCAGCCAAAGCAGACAAGATCGCCAGCAGAACTTCCAAACATATTTCGGAGAAAATGGAAGAAGATCCGGCCTTCTACAAAAAATTCTCACAAATGCTGAAAGAGTCCATAGCAGATTATGAAGCAAGAAGGATAAGCGAAGCTCAGTATCTAAGCAGGGTACTGGAAATAATGAACAATGTTTTAGCTCACACCGACAGTGATATTCCTGAAGCATTGAAAGACAAAGATGTGGCAAAGGCATTTTACGGATTGAGTGTTGAATCGCTATTAGAGAAGGTGAAAGACGATTTGACTCGAAAAAGCATTTCAACACAGGTTGCGCTGATAGTGGATGAATTTATTCAGCTTGCTGTATTAGACCACGGCAAACCGATTGTCGACTGGCAATACAAAACCAATATTACCGGCAAACTTCAAATTGAAATCGGAGATTATCTGATTGATGAAGTGAGGGATAAGTATGCCGTCAACTTAACTTTTGGAGAGATTGACGAAATAGCCAACAAGTGCATCGAAGTTGCCAAAATACGTTACAAGTAATGGCTGAAAGTATTGAATTTGGTTCCAGACGAATTGAATTTCAGTTGGAATATTCCGACCGCAAATCTCTTGGTATTACTGTAACACCTGATCTGGATGTTATGGTGAAGGCCCCCACCGACGCATCCATTGAAAAAGTAAAGGAAAAACTGAGGAAGAAGGCTCCCTGGATTATTCGGCAACAAAGCTTTTTCTTGGTATTTCATCCCAAAATGCCCGTCCGGAAATTTGTTGGTGGTGAAACCCATCTTTACCTTGGGCGGCAGTACCGTTTGAAAATAAATATCAATGGTGATGAGAATGTGAAACTTAAAGGTAAATTCATTGAGGTGACTACCCCTGACAAAGCAAGAGCCAAACAATTGATAGCTGATTGGTATTTAAAAAATGCGAAGAAGAAGTTTTATGAAATAGCTGTTGAACTAATTGAAAAGTTCAAAAAGTACACAGCTGAACCCCATTCAATTGTTCTGAGAGAAATGCCCACCCGCTGGGGTAGCTGTACTACCAAAGGTAAGATCATCCTGAATCCGGAATTAATCAAAGCACCCAAAGGTTGCATTGAATATGTCATCATTCATGAGCTTTGCCATTTGGTACATCACGATCACACCCAAAAATTTCTAGATCTGCAAACCAAAGAGATGCCCGACTGGGAAAAGTGGAAAATGAAATTGGAAAAACTTCTTGCCTGAAAGTAAATGAAGCCAATGCCATGGACAAAATTTCAGAAGATTTGATCCATTCCTTATTTCTTTTCCAGCTTTTTCACAAATTCACTGTACTTCATGCTATCTACCATCAGCTCTCCGGCGAGAAACTGGTTTTCACGGATGTTTATTTTTAGGGTAATGGTTCTTGTTGAGTCATTGATCGTTTCATTGAATTTTTTTTCTGCTTCCCTGGTGTTTACATCCGGAACATAATAGTTACTGAAAGGAAAGTTTAGCCTGAGAAAGCTGGAATCCTTGTTGTTCAGGAAAGCCCTTGCCTTCACCCAATCCCTGCTGGCAACAGGTTTTTCTTTTGTTACAGATTGTACCCTGGCAAAACCTTGATTGTCTTTTTCAAAGGTGACAAAAACGCCCTGGTTGTTGTCCCATGCCTTTTTGTCGGCGACTTTAAACTTATTTGCTTCGAAACTGAGCCAAACATAATTCCCATTTAAGGATGCCCCTGCACGGTTGTGCCTGACTTTGAAGACAAACTCATTTCCGGTTTTAGCGATATCCGCCATCGTACTGATCATCCATCCGGGAACAAAAAGTTGCGCCATGGCTACCACGGCAAATGCAACGTACAACAATTTATTGGGCTTCATTTTTACTTTGTTTTTTTAAGCATCCACCAGTTGGCAATAAAAAATCCGATTCCTACCCCTACAAACAGAAAACCTTTGACGACATAGGTCAGATCAATATCAAAGGATCTACAGATCAGTAAAATCGTGATAACGATCATGCCTGAATTCAAGGTACTGAGGTTATTTTTTCCTGCACCCTCCCTGATCATCATCACACCCGTCAGGAAAACGGCCAGATTGATCAGAAAGACCGATGCCGTTGTAATAAATCCCATGGCAAAAATGAGCAGAAACAAAACCCAGGCAACCTCCATGATCCTGAGATCTGCAAGGCCGCGACTGCGGATTTCATGGTACAGTATGCCTGAGGCAAGGGCAAACAACAAAATAAAGGCGATAAACTCCGGAGCAGTTGAAAGGGTCTCAAAAGGATGTGGTAGGGATGAAACTTTTTCCCAGCTCGATTTGAAAGACATCACAATCAGCGTAATGATGGATCCGAGTGTGCCGATGATCAGGTATCCGTTCTGCTCCGGAGTTCTGTTCCGGAAATAATTCCCTTTCCCGAGAAAATAGAATATTCCAAAAAGGGTGAAATAGACGGGAGGCATCAACTCCCCAAAATTGGTCACTACGGTTCCAAGATTTAATGTCAGTACACCCGGTATGACCCAGTGGAGCAATTTTGTCAGCGGACTATCTGAAGCACTCCTGATCAGCCTGAAATAATGAGGAATGGGCACAAGGAATAGAAGCCAGGTTAGATGATCGCTCAGCAAGGCATTTCCGTCAAAACGCACGGCAAAACTGTAAGAAAGGATTCCGATAAAATAGCCAATGGAGACCGTCGAAGAATTCATGATATAAACCAGAGGAACTGTCAGCAGCATCCAGGTGAAGATAAAGCTACTGGCATCGCCATTGATGTGGTAGATCTGACTGACCAATGAGATGTTGGCGCATACTGCAAAGAAAAGGATCAATGCCGTACTCTCAAGCCAGACTATCTTGTCAGGCTTTTTGTACAGCGCATAAACGCAGAGTAGCTGTGGAACAATCAGCAACAAAAAGGCACAGGCTGTTTTTACGCTCCGCGGAAGTTCTTCCCATTGATTGGCAACAATAAACAGCAGTCCAATACCGACCAATAATGCGCCAAGGATACCAAAAAGCAGTAACTGCCTGCTTTTTTCACCTTGTGGGCTCCCCTGCTTTCTTTTGTAATAGTCTGAAATCTGAGTCGCTGTTTCGGATGTGATGACATTCGCACCCACAAGCTCATGGAGGTCGTAAAGAATACTCATGGCATAGTGATTTAGGTAATTTGCAATCAAAACACCATCAAATTTATAAAATAGATCAACGTAATGTTACCGGAGCTATTGCAATTATGTACGAATACTTCCATTCCCGGCAATAAATTGTCGAATTGGCAGTCAATCATTTAGCAAATAAATTCTAAAATTTGAAATTTGAGTCCTCCCTCCAGTGTGGAATTATCGATTATTTCGTCACCAATGCCGCTTTGCAATAGGCCACACATTTTGCAACCTCCTTCACTGCGTCGGATTCAGCGGGAACCGGATATTCCAACTCAATGTCGCAGGTAATCGGCCATTTGTTCTTCTGAATTAACTGAAGTATCTCCACAACGGGTGTTTCCCCTTTCCCAAACGACTGATTCTTGTTGGGATCTGCAGCCTTGGGCCCGGTTTTGTCTTTGATATGAAGGCTTATGATGCGGTCATGTAGGCGCTCAATCAATCTGCATGGATTCAGGCCGGTTGCCCCAAAATAGTGGCCGGCATCTAAGTTCAGCCTCAGCATGGATCCAAGGGCCAATACTTTATCGAAACTAAAGTTGGGATCACCGGGTTGACCATGATTGTGAAATATCACGTATAATTTGTGTTTTTCAGCAAATGGCTCCATTCGTTTGGCTGCCTCCTCCGAGATTTCCATGGTGAGGCCAACTGCCCCTACTGCTTTGCAGGCATTGAAAGCATAATCGATCTCTGCGTCCGACCAGCTTTTATCCCCCAACTTCAAGATATTGATTTTAACTCCTTTGGATTTGAACAGCTTTTTAATCTCTTTGAACTTGTCCATCGATACGGTTGTGCGCCAGTTTCGTATGACAACCGGATCCTTGGAGGCGGGAATACCGGCAAAACGCTCGGCAACGTCCCCCATCAATTCGACTGAGCTTAAACCCGACTGAACCACATAGTTCAATACCGCGTTCAATGACTGATCGGGCAAACTTCGGTAGCTGTAGGTGATGGTTCCTACCTGTACCCCGCCGAATTTGGAGCCTTTGTTGCTTGCAGCAAATGAACTTGGGTGAATCAGAACAATGGCAAATGCTATTATACCCAATGTTGTGAAAATAGAAGATAGATAATAATTTTTCAAAGAATTTTTCATGGTGTTGATTATTAATAAATTTAAAACAGTAGTTAATTTCCAGGTTCCACAATGGAGATAACTGGCGGAGGAATTTATTGGTATGCAAGTTAACAAATTATCTTAATTTTCATTCGGACCAATCTATCCTTGTGCTCAGCGACCAGAAAGAGTAGCCCTGAAATAATCCCAGCAAACCCTACTATAATTTCTTATATCGATTATATTATCACAATTTAATTATTGTATTTTGATAATTGTAATATAATAATTGCATTTTGATAATCCATATTTAATAATTACATTTGACAAATTTTATGACCATGGGATACCCATTAAGTAACAAGAAGAAAATAATGTCATACTTTAAATCCTCATCATTTGACCTCCCCCAACCCCTCCAAGGGAGGGGAGTACTGCATGAATGTTGATCTGAACACGAATCAAAAGTCTCCCCCTCGGGGAGATTTAGAGGGGTCACATTTTGGAAAAGTGAGCCATTAATTCTTTCCCATTACTTAATTGCTACATCACTGGACTAAATGCAATGATAATATTCCGTTTGGCCATTGAAAAACAAATTATAAACGCATGAAGGCCATTAAAAACCCTTTTACAACTGGAGGATATGTATCGGAGGCCTATTTTTGCGACAGGATACAGGAAAGCAAGTTGGTCATCCGAACTTTAACCAATGGCAACAATCTGGCCATTATCTCTCCCCGGCGAATGGGGAAGACCGGATTGATTGAACATTGTTTCCATTCAAAAGAGGTTGCACCCAATTACCACACTTTTTTTATTGATATATATGCCACCAGTAATTTAAAGGAACTGGTTTATAAGCTGGGAAAGGAGATCTTTGATACGCTAAAACCAAAAGGGAAACATTTTGTAGAATCTTTTTTCGGCATAATCAGTTCACTTCGTCCGGCATTTAAACTAGACCCTCATTCAGGTGCGCCGACCTTTGATATTGGTATTGGAGAAATTCGAGAAGCTGAAACCACGCTGGATGAAATATTCAAATATCTTGAATCATCCAATAAACGTTGCATTGTAGCGATAGACGAATTTCAGCAAATCAGCAGATATCCCGAGAAAAATATTGAAGCAAACCTTCGGACGCAGATCCAGAAATGTAAAAATAGCACCTTTATTTTTGCAGGGAGCCAGAGACATTTGATGGAAAATATATTTTTTAGCTCCTCCCGACCCTTTTATCAAAGCGTCAGTTTATTGCATCTGGATGCAATCTCAGAGAAGGAGTATATTCTCTTTGCCAAAAAGCATTTTGAAAAAGCAAAAAAGGAAATCAATGATGAGACAATCAAAAAGATATACCAATTGTTTGAAGGCCATACATGGTATATGCAACACATTCTTAATGAACTCTATTCTTTAACATCACCCAACGGAAATTGTACGTTAACGATGGCAGATGAGGCAATCAGAAGCAAAATCTTTGCGTACAAACCACTCTTTCAAAGTACCTTAAATCTTTTATCCGAACGGCAGAAGGAGGTTTTGTATGTCATTGCCAAAGAGGGGAAAGCGACCCAAATCACCTCAGGATCATTCAATAGAAAGCATGCATTATTGTCACCAAGTTCAATCCAGACATCCGTCAGACAATTGCTGGACAAGGATATTATCACAGTTGAGAACAAGGCATATTCCGTTTATGACCGCTTTTTTGGATTGTGGCTAAAGGATGAATTCGGAACAGGCTGGAGTTTCTAAAAATGTTCATGTTCAAAACTCTAAATCTTCTCTATGAAAAAATAATATTTTCGTTTAATTCATTTACCTTCGCTTTTTCATTTTAACTCTGCTCATTCGTCAATTATGTGGAAATATCTGACCCGCGTACTGCTGCGTAACAGACCTGCCATTCTGACACTTATCGTCCTGCTTACAGCTTTTATGGGATGGAAAGGTTCGGGCGTTAAACTTTCGTACGACAATGCCAGTATCCTCCCTGCCGACGATAGTTTTATCATGGATTACAATGCTTTTAAGAAACGGTTTGGCGAAGATGGCAGTGTGCTTGTAATTGGGGTCGAAAATCCCAATATGTTTCAGTTGAAGGACTTTAACCAATGGTATGATCTCACAACTGATATGACCAAAATTGATGGGGTAGAAGGTGTTATGTCTATTGCCAAAACGGCCGATATCCAAAAAAACGACTCTCTGCATCAGTTCGAGTTTCTTCCTCTGGTCCCTTCCAGACCAACATCCCAAATTACTGCCGACAGCTTAAAAAACAAGATCCTCTCCCTGAAATTTTATGATGGATTGCTTTTTAACTCAAAGACTGATGTTTACATCCTGGCGATCACGCTGAAGAAATCGGTTCTCAACGACAAAATTCGGATGACGATCACCGATAACATTGTTGGGCGGGCGGAACAATATGCAGCCCAAAGTGGCCTTAAACTACATTATTCGGGACTTCCCTACATTCGCACAGTAATGGCAAGGACCGTCCAGCACGAGCTTTTCCTCTTCGTATTGCTTTCCATCCTTATCGCGGCGGTGATCCTTTATCTGTTTTTTCGATCCGTTAAGGTGGTAATCAGCTCACTGGTTGTTGTGGCCATCAGCATCATCTTTACACTGGGAATCATCGGGTTATTCGGATTTAAGATAAGTGTTCTTTTGGGAGTGATTCCCTCCCTGATTGTCGTTATCGCCATCGAAAACTGCATCTATATCCTCAACAAGTATCATTGGGAGTACCGCAATCATGGTAATAAAATATTGGCGCTTTCCAGGGTTGTACGCCGGATCGGTTTTGCCTCTTTGATGGTAAATACCGCTACAGCCGCGGGTTTCGCTGCGTTCATCCTGGTTTCCAACCAACTGTTGCGCGAATTCGGGATCGTTGCTTCCATCAGCATCATGATGGAGTATGCACTCTGCATAACGCTGTTGCCGGTTATCTTCAGCTATATGGAACCGCCAAGCGAAAAGCATGTCAAGCACCTGGACAGCAACTTCTTTAATTCTATTCTGGAAAAGATACTGCATATCATTCAATTCAAGAGACAATGGGTGTTTGTGATGGCGGGTCTGTTGCTCGTAGCCGGAATCGTCGGGATGCTGAACATGCGTACTTCCGGCAAGGTCACAGATGATATCCACCAGAGTAATCCCCTCTACAAAGACCTGAAATTTTTTGAGACCCAATTGGGCGGTGTGATGCCGTTTGAGATTTCGGTAGACACAAAAAAGAAGAAAGGGGTGATGCTCTTTTCTACGATCCAGCGAATCGAACAGCTACAGGAGGTCATATCCAGAAACAAGGAGTTTTCAAAACCACTGTCGGTGGCGGAATTTATGAAATTTGCCAAACAGGCTTACTTCAATGGCAATCCGGAGATGTACTCGCTGCCCAATTCGATGGAAAAGACCTTTGTACTTTCCTATCTGCCAAAAAAGACGGAAGGGAAGCAACAATTGCTCAACTCATTCGTTGACAGCACACAACAAATCACAAGGATAAGTTTTCAGATGGCAGATATTGGCACCAAAGATATGAACAGGCTGCTGGACAGTATTCGACCAAAGGTTGATTCCATTTTTGCCAAAGCCGACTACGACGTAAAGATTACCGGGAGCAGTGTGATCTACGCCAGAGGTACCGAATTTTTGATCAAGCATTTGCTGTTCAGTGTATTAATAGCCATTGGATTTATCTCATTGCTTATGGCGCTCATGTTTTCAAGCGTCAGGATGATTGCAGTTTCGATGATACCCAACATCATTCCATTGATCATCACAGGAGCTATTATGGGTTTTACAGGAGTTCCCATTAAACCTTCGACCATCATCGTTTTCAGTATCGCGCTTGGAATATCGGTCGACAATACCATTCAATACCTCTCCAGGTACAGACATGAGTTAAAAATGACCGGGAACAATATCGGACAATCCACCTTGAATGCGTTGCGGGAAGCCGGATTCAGCATGATTTATACCTCAATCGTTCTGGTTTTGGGATTCAGTGTTTTTATGGTTTCTAGTTTCGGCGGCACTCAGGCGTTGGGACTACTGGTTTCAACGACCCTATTTATCGCGATGTTCTTCAACATGATCGTTTTACCATCGCTGCTGCTTGTGTTGGACAAATATCTGGTAACGAAAGCATTCCAGGAAGAACCGGTAATTGATATAGATGAAGAGGACGAAACTAAATAAAAAATGACCGTCTCCGGTCATTTTTTATTTAGTTTTATCCTCCTCGCTTCTCCGTTGCTAGTATCATCTTGATTTGGAGCTTATTCCCTATCGCCAGCACATCAATCAGATCCTGAATTGTCAGGGAATTGTCCGTTCTCAATACGATGGTGACATCACTGATCTTTTGTTTAATGGCTTTGAGGGAGCCCTCCAGTTTGTTGAATTGAATCTGTTCCTTGTCGATGTAGTAATTCTTCTCCTTGGTGATGGAGAGGGTGATCTGTTTCTTATCGAGGGTCTGGTTGGATGCCGATTTAGGTAAAAGCAACTTAATCACATTGGGGTTGGCAAAAGTAGCAACCAGCAGAAAGAAGAGCAGCAGAAAGAACATGATGTCATTCAGCGAACCTGTTGCAACCTCCGGTTTAAACTCCAGCCTTTTTCTCAGCTTCATTTCAGTTTTGCTCGATGATGTTAATAAACTCGAATGCGTCTTCCTCAACCCTGTTCATGTACTTGTCGATCATGATACTAAGCATGTGGTAACCGGAATAAGCGATAACACCAACGATAAGGCCGAGTCCGCTTGAGATCATCTTCTGATAGAGTCCACCGGAGATGATACCGATGCTGATATTATCCGAAAGTGAAATATCGTAAAAGATCTTGATAACCCCGGCGATGGTGCCAATAAATCCAAGCATGGGTGCAATACCTGCAAACAATCCCAGATAATGGAGGTCTTTGCTCATTTTGTTCATCTCAATCTGGGCGGCGGTCTCAATCGAGCTTTCCACCTCCTTGATCGGTTTTCCTATGTTTTGTGTGGCATGGTAAAATATCCGGCTGTATGAACTGTTCCCTGCCTGCAAGGTGGCAACGGCCTGACCAAGATCACCCTTTTTAAGGTGGCTGTGAAAGGCGACAACAACGTTGGGTTCAGGCTTTGTAAAGCGCTTTATTTCAATATATTTCACGATAATCAGGTAACACGAAATCAATGAAATGATACCGATTGGGAAAAGTATCCAACCTCCTTTCAATAAAAGATCAATTCCATCAATATTTGCCGCAGCGGGTACACTTTGAATGGCTAATTGTAAAATCATAAACCTTTACTTATAATGATAATATTTATAACAGTGCAAAATGATGTGTAAATTGGAAAATGTGGAAATGTGGAAATGAAGAACGCCTCGATCTTACATTTCATGCACGACAGCTAATTTTCACATTTTCACATTTCCCAATTTTCACATTGCATTATGCCCACTTACTGAGCTGCCTGAAATTAGACCGCATTTTTTTGATCTGCTGGAGGTAAGTTGTGACAAACAACCTCCTGACTTTTGGAAATTCGATCCTTTTGAAATCATAACCTTCCGCTTTTAGCGCTGTGATTGCCCTGGGAAGGGCCCACCTCAGATGTTCCTCTGCCTTGTAGGAATCGTGGAAAGTAATGATACTTCCGGGACGAACAAACTTCAATACATTCTCCAAAACCTCTTCCCGGGTAATATTCTGGTTGTAATCGCAGGAGATCACATCCCACATCACAATCTTGTATTTTTGAGAAAGGAAAAGGTATTGCCCCCTGGTTAACCAACCATGCGGTGGCCGAAAAAGATTGGATCCAATCAGCCGGTTTGCCTGCTCAATATCTTTGAAATACTCCAGGTTACTGCTCTTTAACCCCTGAAGATGGTGGTAGGTATGGTTTCCAACAGCATGACCTTCCTCCAGAATTTGTTCATATATTTCAGGGTATCGGAATACATTCTCGCCCACGGCAAAGAAGGTAGCCTTTACCTCGTGCTCATTCAGAAGATCAAGGACCCAAGGGGTTACAGAAGGTACCGGACCATCATCGAAGGTCAGGTAGACTGTTTTTTCTTCACCCGGCATGCGCCAAACAGCTGCTGGAAACCATTTGGTAAAAAACCCGGGAAGGTGTACCTGTAACTTAAACTTCATGCGTATAAAATTTGATTTTTAAGGTCGCATGGAATACCCTGATATTCATTTCCTGTTGATATAAATATTTTCTCCTGGGTATTTCATTTCTTCTTATGTCACTTAATATATTTCACGCAAAGTACGCAAAAAACTTTTTCATATCTTCTTACGGTAAACGAAATCAGTCAATTCATCAACAGAATTAACCTGTTTTCCAACGAATAGCATTTCGTACACAAAAGGTCAAAAGTAACGATATTCTTCGAATTGCGTAAATTCTTTCTAAATTATCATTTTGGAACCATATTTCCCTTCTCAGGTTGGATCACCGAGAACAACTTGCTCAATTTGCCATTGATCTCCTTCGACAGATCCTTTTCGCCAAACTGTTCCGTAATTTCTCCAAGTGTCTGTAACATATAAAAAGCACGTTGCAGTTCTTCCGTCACAGAATCCCGGAACTTCGGGTCGAGGGAAATATAGTAAAGAATTTCACGCTCGTTGTTTTCCATCATCTGACGAACGACATCGTTCCCTTTTTTTGTGGCAGCAGGCAGCATGTTAACCTCCATGGAAGTCCGATCCTTGCCCATCCTGTGCATATCGTATTGGGCAGCCTTATAATAAGTTTCTGCCATCAGGAGATTGAAGTAGTTGTAAGGCACCTTTTTATTGGGCATCAACTCAATGCAACGGTCCAAAACGGCCACGGCCGAATCGGTCTTGCCCTCCATTACCAACTGGTCGGCTAATCTGGCAAAATTGTTCCTGATATTCATCGACATTCTCATGTTGTTCTCATCGAGATAAACCTTCGGATCGTTCATGTTCCCCCACTTGAATTTGTTGATGATGTTGTTGTACATGATGTTGGAGTTCACTCTTCCAATCTGTCCCTCTTTTACTTTGGCCTTTGTTTTGATGGGGACCAACCGATAGGCAAAACCCTCGGCCTGGAAATATTCCTGAAGGTTCATGTACTTTTCGCGCCCAACTGTTACTGCAAAGTAGATCGGACGTTTCCATTTGTTGTTGTTGATGATATCGAGAATGATCATCTCATCTTTTGAGAGATAGTTGCCGGTAAGGTTGATATCCAGTTTGTCAACGATCAGGGAGTCATCTTTGGCCTCGACGGTTCCGGTTTCCAGAACGGCTTTCTTGTCGACAGGATAGTAAAGCTGTTTGGAAGGCAGGAATGAAGCGTTGTCGGCCTGCTGCAATTTCGTAGCCGGATCGTCTGAACGGATAAATTCTAGCGCCTCGTTGAGGTTAACCGGACGCTTAAGCTGGTCGAGTACGTAAACGATATCCCTGGTACCCTGCACGACCTGGTCATCGGTAAATTTGATCGGTAGTGGATCAGAATCGTAATATTTTTTTCGCATCTGATCAATGTACCAATCGGTTTGCAGGTAACTCAGATTGCAAACCCGCACATCGGTTCGGATACCTTCAACCTCCTGGGCATACCACAATGGGAAAGTATCGTTGTCGCCATTGGTGAAAATGATGGCATTCGGGGCACAAGTCTGGAGGTAGTTGCCACCAAAATCCCGGGCAGTATAACGTCCTGAACGGTCGTGATCATCCCAGTTTTCGGATGCCATGATGACCGGCACCGCAAAAAGGGAAACAACCGTCGCCACAATGGCGCTGATCGTACCGGCCGAATATCGCCGTAACAGATCGTAGATGGCCAAGACCCCGAGTCCAATCCAAATGGTAAATGCGTAAAAAGAGCCGGCATAGGCATAATCCCGCTCGCGGGGCTGAAGCGGATCCTGGTTCAGGTAGACCACGATGGCCAGTCCCGTCATGATGAACAACAACATTACTACCGTGAAGTCCTGTTTGCCCTTTTTCCCGGCCTGGTACTGAAAAAACATTCCCAGCAAACCGAGGATGAAAGGGAGCATGTAATAGGCATTTTTTCCCCCGTTCTCGCCGATGGTTGGCGGAAGGTGCTTTTGATCGCCAAGGCGGATGGAATCGAAAAGATTTATTCCGGTGATCCAGTTTCCATTGAGAATACCTCCTGCACCCTGTACATCATTCTGCCGACCGGAGAAGTTCCACATAAAATAACGCAGGTACATGAACCCTACCTGGTAGGCGAAGAAGAACTGAAGGTTCTCGCCAAATGTAGGTTTCATCAGTGTTTCCGGCTCTCCCTGGCGGTTGGTCGCCTGAACAGGCGTCCCCTTAATCCCGGCCCAGTTTTTATACTCCTGCACATGTTCTGGATTCGAACTGTACATGCGTGGAAAGATGGTGCAAAAGCGGGAATCATAATTTGGACTCTGCTTGTATTCAGCGATCGCATACTTGCCATTCTTCTTGATATAGGTTGGACTACCCTGGATATAAGGATCTTTGCTGTCCAATGGAGCGTTGTAATACTGCCCGTACCCCAATGGACGACTTCCATATTGATCGCGATTGAGATAGGATAGCAGGGAGAAAACATTGTCCGGATTGTTTTGGTCCATGGGCGGATTGGCCGACGAGCGAATAACGGTCATGGCATAGGATGAATACCCGATGACAATCACGGACAGGCCCAATAATATAGTGTTTGCGACAACATTCTTGTGCCTGTAGGTGTAAATGATCCCGTAACTTACACCGCCGGTCAGGAGGATCGCATAAATGATGACTCCGCTGTTGTATGGTAATCCAATACCGTTGACGAAAAGAAGCTCAAACCAGGAAGCGGCTACGACCAAACCTGGAATAACCAACCATATCATGACAGCCAGAATGACGAGGGAAAGTCCGGAGGCAATGAGGATCCCGTTTCTGGTAGGTTCATATTTTCTGAAGTAGTAGACAAAAACAATGGCAGGGATGGCAAGTAAATTCAAAAGGTGAACGCCGATGGAGAGGCCAATCAAATAACAAATAAGGATAATCCAACGATTTGCGAAGGTGTCATCTGCCTCATTTTCCCACTTCAGGATGGCCCAGAATACAAGGGCGGTAAAGAGGGAAGAGGTTCCGTAAACTTCACCTTCAACAGCCGAGAACCAGAAAGTATCTGAAAAGGTATAGGCCAGGGCTCCAACTGCCCCTGCTCCCAAGATGGCAATCATTTCAGACAATGTCTCTTTTTCGCCTGTAACCAGGATCTTTTTGGCGAGATGGGTTATACTCCAGAAGAGAAATAGGATGGTAAAGGCGCTGGCCAGTGCCGACATCACATTCACCATGACCGGAATTTGAGAGGTGGATGAGGCAAACATGGTGAAAATGCGACCCATGATCATGAACAAGGGCGCACCTGGCGGGTGCCCTACTTCAAGCCTGAATGCAGTGGTTATAAATTCCCCACAGTCCCAGAAACTGGCTGTTGGTTCGATTGTCATCAGATAGACAAAGGCAGCAATTACAAAAATTCCCCACCCAACAACCGTGTTGTAAAACTTAAATGTTCTCATCAGCATTAATTTAATCTTTCACAAAAGTAACAAGCAAAATGGAGAGCAGGCCAGCAGGACATCCCTCCGGATACATTTGTATATTTCGAACTATAAATCTTTGCGAAGATATAAAATCTTTGTCCACGGCAGAAAGGGTTTCTATCGGAAGTGTTAAATAGAATTAAATCTAATGACCATCCAAAAAACAAAACAAATAGCCATTAAGGTCTTGTTAGACAGAATAATAAACATGATACAATTCCACTACTTCTAAATTTCCCGAAAGAATAGATGTTCTTTTTCATTTTTATATTGGCAGAAAAAAAAAACTTTGTATTTTTGCGCGGTCTTAAATGATAAGACAGCTTTGATTGACCCGTGGTGTAATTGGCAACACGTCTGATTTTGGTTCAGAAGAGTCCAAGTTCGAGCCTTGGCGGGTCAACAAGTCAATCAATCACTTACAATTTGTTTTGTAGGTGATTTTTTTTGTTGCGAGGTTTTTTGATGACTATACCTGAACTCCCTTGATCAGAAAGAAATGACTCAAATAGGCATTTGCAATAAAATTTAGAATTTTCTACCTTGTGATCAGGGGAAGAAGATTCCCATGCATCGCTATTGCTGGAAGAATTACGGCCTATCTTCAATACGGATTTTTTCTTCAGATTTTGACTAAAGGAACTCAAATCAAGAGGTATGTGGAAATCATTGATTTGCCTTTTTGTTGTATTGATATGTTTGCTTTCGTGCAAAAAGAACGGGGATACCGTTTCATCCACTCCCCGCTTCCGCGCGATTGCATCGCTTGGCATTCCGCCCTACCAAATAACAATGACATTGTCCAACAGACCTTTCTCTAAGGTATAATCCGCACCGACAGGGGGAAAAGCCTTCATTCAACCACGCGATGCAATCGCGCGGGAGCAGTGGCAATCGCGCGGAAGCGGAATACCACTTTTCTCTTTAACCTGTTTAGATTACATTCCCGGTAAATTAATCCCTGTAATCTTCCGGTAGAGGTCCAGTGCATAAAGATCCGTCATCCCGGATACGAAATCGACGATGGTCTGCAATTGTTCGTACAAATCTTCGCTGCGAAGATGGTATTGCTGGGGAATGATCGAAAGCAGTTTTTCTGAGAGCGGATCTTTCGGATCAAGAATGGCCGGGGTAAACTCCTCCAACAATGTTCCCAGAATTTTGTAACCGGCGATTTCGATCTGAATGACAGCGGGATCCTTGTAAATCTTTGATACAGAAATCCTTTTGATCTCAGACATGGCTTCTTTTGAGCTGCCTTCCAGCATTTTCAGGAGCGATGGGGTCGCTTCACCCCGAAGAATCCGATCCATGTTTTTCAGAAAGATGGCCGCACACTCCTTCACCAATTTCCCAATTACCATGGCACGAAGATATCCTACCCGTTCGTTCTTGTCCTGCACAATTCTGAGATTGTCGAAGATGATTGACAAGGTATCCTTCTCTTCCATCTGATCAAAAAAGGCCAAAAGCATCTGTTCGGCATCTTCGGAAGTAATGATTTTCAGCTTGTGGGCATCTTCCAGATCAATTATCTGGTAACAAATATCGTCGGCTGCCTCCACCAGAAAGACCAAAGGATGCCTGGAAAAGCGCATCGGTTGGTCCGATTCCTGTTGAAGACCCAACTGTGAGGCGATTTTATGAAATAGTTCTTTCTCTGTTTGGAAGAACCCGAATTTTTGCTTGTTTCCCGCCAAAACCGATTCATAGGGATATTTGACGACTGCCGCCAGGGTTGAGTAGGTAAGCCCAAACCCACCTTCGCGCCTGCCGTTGAAAGTATGGGTGAGTAACCTGAAGGCATTTGCATTCCCGTCAAAACAGGTAAAATCTGTTTGCTGCCCCGCCGGTAGCCGGTCCAACAAAATTCGACCTTCCCCTTTTCGGAAAAAATTGGAGATGGCATTCTCCCCCGAATGGCCAAACGGGGGATTTCCCATGTCGTGGGCCAGGCAAGCGGTCGATACGATGGTGCCGATTTCGGAAAGGATGGTCGAGTCTGTGCTCTCTCCGCTTTTCGCCAGTCCAAGCGCCACTAGGTTGCCGAGGGACCGCCCTACACTGGCCACCTCTAGCGAGTGGGTGAGCCTGTTGTGCACAAAAATGCTGCCGGGCAAGGGGAATACCTGGGTCTTGTTCTGTAACCTTCTGAAGGGGGAAGAGAAGATAATCCGATCGTAATCACGTTGAAAAGCGGTACGTATCTCCTCCGGTTCGTCGTAATTCCTGAATTCAAGGCCTAAACGTACCGGAGAGATTAATTGGCTCCATTTTGTCATGCTGGCAGGTTGTGGTGACAGGTCAAATTTGGATCATTTTTCCAACATATCAAAAGGATTGTTGAAAATTAATAAATATCTTAGCCGGGTTAAAAAAATTCCCAATTATATGTTCAGCGGTTTATTATTTCCCCTCTTGGTTGCCATGTTTTTAGGTCTGAATATGGGCGGAAGCGGAACCGCCCCATCCTTTGCCACAGCCTTCGGATCGGGGATTATTCGTCGGTCTCTTATCCCTGGACTCTTTGGGATCTTTGTCTTACTGGGCGCCTTACTAGCGGGCAAAAATACTTCGATAACACTTGGGAAAGAGATTCTTCCTGCCGTCAGTTTAGATTATACACTGACAACCATCATCCTGGGTTCGGTGGCGCTTTCGCTGCTTTTTGCAAATTTGATTGGGGTTCCCCAATCGACAGCGCAAACGACAGTGGTAGCGCTGATTGCCCCAGCACATTATGTAGGGCAACTCAACACCCATAAGATCTTCTATGAAATTATCCCAACCTGGGTAGTCATGCCAATCATCTCATTCGGACTTATGTATTTTATCACGAACGTAATTTCAAAGAGATTTGATCTGAAATATCCTGACTATTTTTATACTGACAAACGTCAAAAAATTTTCAATTGGATTGTCATCATCACCAGTTGTTACGTAGCCTTCTCCATTGGATCCAACAATGTCGCCAATGCTGCAGGCCCAATAACATCTATGATTACCAATGAATTGCATATAAATCCAACCAGTCAGAATTTTGTATTAATTATGCTTCTCTGCACCTTGATCATCGCGCCAATATTTGCTATTGGAAGCTCCATCTTCGGGCATAAACTCATGGTAAAAACAGGAACCGCTATTATTGCGATCGGGAAAGTGGAGGCTTCCATGATCTCTTTCATCACCGCCTCTTTGTTGTTAACCGCTTCCCTGACAAGAGGGATCCCAACATCATTGGTTCAGCTTAATACTTTTGCCATTCTTGCTCTGAGTGTCTCCAAAGTTGGCTGGAAAGAGACTTTCTCCAAAAAAGTGGTGAGACAGTTTTGGATGATTTGGCTTATTGCCCCATTGATTGCCTTCATGCTTTCCTACCTTTTTACCTCCCTGGCAGATCAATTTGGATTACTCTCCATGTGATATCAAATTAATCCGGGCCTGAATTTCTTAATCGCTTTTTCCAGTTCTGCAGAATCGCGGAAATGACCTCTTAACCGTTCTTTGAAGGAGGGGCCATGGTTTGGGATTTGGGTATGGACCAACTCGTGCACCACGATGTAATCGATCAACCTATCGGGAAGGCGCATGAGATGCAGGTTCAGGTTGATGTTTTTCAGGCTGGAACAGCTTCCCCAATTGGTTTTGTTGTTTTTGATGGTTACAGCTTTGAATGTATAGCCCAGTTGACCGGCCAACTCCCTGGCCCTGCCCGGAAGGTATCTTTTGGCCTCGTACCGTAAAACCGCATCAAAAGCTCCATTGATTCTTTTTAGTAGTTCAGGATCCTGAAGCGACATCATTTCGGGGTAACAGATTTCAGCTATTCGCTCTTTGTGCCGAAGCTGCACCATAATCCGCTGATTTTTGCATGGTATCAGGTGGTAGTCGAAGTTTCTGGTAGAGAAGAGGAGACCTGCTTCCAGCGGTTTCCTGGTAAGGCCATGTTTTTGAAGTTTCTGTTGGGTGCTGATCACCCATTTCCTCTTTTCCTCAAGGAAGGCTTCGCCCCTGGAAAAAGGAAATAACCAGGGAATCGACACCAATACCTCCCCG
>JALOCD010000087.1 GCA_023228025.1 Prolixibacteraceae bacterium
TCGGCTTAACAGATATTCTAAGGTGTTTTAGCGAAGATTTCCGAACAAGCTGAACCTCTCCAATTCCTTCCACAACAAGGAGTTTCGTACTCATTCACCCTCCTCCTCATCGGAAATCTCCTCATGCGTATGCCCCATGAAACTGGCCCTGATCCATGATGGAAGGATGACAGCGCCAATAAACAGGTAAGGATAGTAACTGAAAAGCCTCCAGATAACCGTCATCAGGCTGTTGAACCCGGCCGGGATAAACATCTTCATGTATTCCATGAAAATTACCTCCGACAAACCGGTGCCTCCGGGCGTTGGCATCACTTTTGTCATGATCCAGATGATCAACTGACGGGCATAAATATTGACATGTTCGACCAGTGATACCACATGTGGTTCGTTGCCCCCTTTGATGCCAAATATGAGCGCCAGAATCAGAAAATTGACTATCAGATGATGGGAAGTCCAGGAAAAGACAGTTGCGCCGAAACTTTTCAGCCAAAATTTAAATGGCTTGTTGGAGAGATGTTTTGAGGCAGTCACAATATCATCGGCCTGGTGGATGGCGCCCTCTTTCCATCTGCGAAGTCCAGGAAGTGAAAAGATAGATACGATTAATTTCTTCAAAGTCTGTTGATTGAAAAAAAGACTGTATCCGATCAGCAATACTACCAACAACATGATACCGTATCCTGCCATCGCAAAATAGACATATTTGTTGACCACCACTGCTTCGAAAGAGTTGTTAGTCAACTGAAAAAGACTGTCCCAGCCTACCAGCAACGCAACGATCGGAAAAACCACCACAAAGAAGAGCTCATCCAAAAAAAGCGCTGCCAAAATGATGGCCGTACCTTTGGCGATCGGCAATCCAGCTTTGTAGAGGAAAAGCAGTGATATCGTTGTCCCTCCAATGGCAAAAGGGGCAATCGCCGTAGAAAATTCCCATAAAAGGATAATCCGGATGCAACTTCCTATGCCAATTTTTTTTTCAGACAAGATCCTGAGCCTGATCACATACCCCGTAATCCTGGCTACAATCATCAGTGCAGCCATGAAGAGGAAAAAAAGAACAGTTGTCGAAAATTGGATGGTCAGCAAGGAGCTAAGCGTCCCTTCCCGCATGAACACAAATATGGCCACACCCAGTCCGATCAAAAGCGGCAATATGATTTTGCCTGGATGTACCGAATGGATGGCCTTTGCCGGATTAATCTTCATAACCGAAAATTGTCTGTTCTTGAAAAACTGCGAGTAAATCTAAAGAATTATTTCCTAATTTTGAGTAACCCGTCTGCGCATTTAAATTTATGGCCCTTCATTCAGTTATTTGCTGAAAAAACAATTTGCCGGCCTTATTCGTTATTAAACTAATAAACAATGACCCATCATGAGCGAAAACAATGGAACCAAGATTTTGCTGGCCTTTATAGCCGGAGCCGCCGTTGGAGCGGCAATCGGATATTTTCTCAACTCCGACAAAAAGGAGGAGATCATTGCCGATCTGAAAGATGGCGCTTCCAAACTTAAGCATGATATTGAGGAGAATCTTGCCAAAGCCAAGGAGATGGTGGACAATTTCAGCAAGATAGACATTGATCTTACCACAGAAAATCCGGAATAACGATGGAACATGATCATTTCTTTCAGGAGGTAAAACTGATGGTCGCCGACTATCTTTCGGCCAGGATTCAACTATTCAAATACGACATTTACGAAAAGACCGCCAAATTAACGGCAACCCTTTTCTCCTCCCTGGTCATTGCCATGCTGGCTTCGATGATGCTTCTTTTTCTGAGCCTTGCCCTGGGATTTTATCTGGGATCGCTATTCAATAGCTATGGCACAGGTTTTTTACTGGTTACCGGTATTTACCTGGCGATGTTGTTGCCCTTCATTTTGTTCAGGAAAAACTGGATTGAAAAAACTATCATCAACAAAGTCATTGCGCAGTTGACAGAAAAAGAGGAGGATGAAAAATGAGCCACAAAACCACTGCCAAAATTGACAACCTGGACAAACTAAAATTTGAAAAGGTCAAACTACAAACCTATTGTACTTACCAGGAACAACTGATAGGATTGAAAATTGACTATTTCAAGGAGAATTATAACACTTTGCTTGGGGAGGCCCTTCTTCCTTACGACCCTTCCCAAAACATAAAGGTGAACGCCCTGCTCGATTCTGCCAACAATTTGATCGCAGGACTTTTCCCTGGATTTTTCAAAGGCAAAATCCTTCCGGCAATCGTTTTAAAGCTTATGCAAATCGTAATGATCAAGACATTTGCAAAAAAAAGGTGACCTTCGGGCCACCTTTTTTTGCAAATATTTTATGCTCAATCGGGGAAATATCCCTTGATAATCCCTCTCTTGGAGTCGCGTATAAAAAGGAGGATCTCATCTCTTTCGCGCGAGGCGGGCATCTCAGTTTCAACCACTTCCAAAGCTTGTGAGTTATTGTATCCTTTCTGATAAATGATCCTGTAAATATCCTGAATCTGTGTAATCATCTCGTTGGTAAACTCCCTGCGGCGCAATCCAATCGAATTGACCCCGGCATACGAGAGGGGTTCCCGCCCGGCTTTGATATAAGGAGGAACATCTTTTCTTACCAGGGATCCGCCCGAAAGCATCACGTGCTTACCAATGTGACAGAATTGATGGATGCCGGTATGACCGCCAATAATGGCGAAATCATCCACGATTACCTCGCCCGCCAAAGAGGTTGAATTGACCAGGATAACATTATTACCCACCACACAATCGTGCGCAACATGGACATAAGCCATGATGAGGCAGTTGCTGCCAATCACCGTTTTCCCTTTTGCAGAAGTCCCGCGGTTGATGGTTACGCATTCGCGGATCGTGGTATTGTTGCCAATTTCAACGGTAGAGTATTCACCTTTGAACTTCAGGTCCTGTGGTTCTCCGCCCACAACGGCACCAGGGAAGATTTTGCAGTTTTTCCCGATACGAGTCCCGGGAAGGATGGTTGCGTGTGGCCCAATATTCGTTCCTTCGCCAATGATAACATCGTCGCCAATCGTAGCAAAAGGCTCAACAACAACCCCTTCGGCAAGTTTCGCATTGGGGTGAATGTGTGCAAGTACTTGGTTCATCTATTTTTGCTTATTTATTTTTAACAACCTGGGCCATGAATTCACCTTCGCAAACGACTGTATCGCCTACAAAAGCGAGTCCGCGCATGTGGGCGATTCCCCTTCTGATCGGACTCGTAAGTTTAATTTTATAAATCAAGGTATCTCCCGGGACCACCTTTTTCCTGAATTTGATGTTGTCCATGGTCATGAAATAGGTAGAGTAGTCACCATCGGCCGGCATAGAGCTGATCACAAAAACGCCACCGCACTGTGCCATGGATTCAATGATCATCACGCCTGGCATCACGGATTCTTCGGGGAAGTGACCCACAAAAAAAGGTTCATTCTGGGTTACATTTTTCACGCCAATGATGTAATCGCTGCCTTTTTCTATTACCTTGTCCAACAACAGGAAGGGGTTGCGATGGGGCAACATTCTTTTGATGGCATTGATATCATAAAGAGGTTCCCTGTTCGGATTGTATTCGGGTGGGGCAGACTCTGCCATGCTTTTCAGGTTCTCTTTTTGCAAAAGCTTGGTGAATTCGGTATTGGCAAGGTGACCCGGTCTTTTGGCAATGATCCGCCCTTTGATGCGCCTGCCAAGCAAGGCCATATCCCCGATGAGATCGAGCAATTTGTGCCTGGCACATTCATTGTCGTACCTTAATTTCAGGTTGTTAAGAATTCCTACTTCATTTACCTGGATATGCTCATGGTGAAACAAATCGGCAATCCGGTTCAGTTCATCTTGCGACATCACCTGGTCCATGATTACAATTGCGTTGTCAAGGTCACCCCCTTTTACCAGGTTATTTTTTAACAGCGCCTCAAGTTCCCTGACGAAAACAAAAGTTCGGCATGGGGCAATCTCGGCAGCAAACTCTGTGGTGTTGTCAAAAGAGGCAAATTGGTTTCCCAAAACAGTTGAGTTGTAGGAGACAAGCACATCGACCGAAAAATTTTCATCCGGCAGGACGGTGATCTCGGAACCTGTCGACTGATTGTGGTAAGTAATTTTTTTCTTCACCACAAAATACTCTCTTTCTGCATTCTGTTCCACAACACCAGCTTCCTGAATTGCATCGACCCAGGCCATCGCGCTTCCATCCATGATTGGAACTTCAGAGCCATTGATCTCCATCAGCACATTGTCAATTTCGGATGCAATCAGGGCAGCCATACAATGCTCAATGGTGCTGATAGATACCTCACCGTCTTTTAACACTGTTCCTCTGGCAGTTCCCCTAACTTTGGATATATTGGCTTCTACTACAGGGGACCCTTCCAGGTCGACCCGCATAAACCGAAAACCAAAATTTTCGGGGGCCGGTTTAAATGTCAGCGATACTTCAACGCCGGTATGAAGTCCTTTCCCGGTTACCGTAACCGGATATGCAATGGTATTTTGTTTTACTATCATCCCTTGATGGCTAATTAATACGTGGTTAATTTATTTACTATCAGACTGTTTCATCCATTTCTTCAGGTCGGAAATGTCACCCGACATTTGCGGTAACCTTCTGAAAATGGCCATGCATCTCATAAAATCTTTGTGGTCCTGAACAGGTGATCCAATGATGGTGGAGTCATTGGCGATGTTGGACATCACACCTGCCTGGCCTCCGATTTTCACATTATCGCCAACAGTCAAATGGCCTGATATTCCAACCTGGGCGCCGATCATGCAATTCTTCCCAACCTTGGAAGAACCTGCAACCCCGGCCTGTCCGGCGATCACTGTGTTTTCCCCAATTTCGACATTGTGGGCCACCTGGATTAAGTTGTCCAGTTTCACACCGCTATGAATGATGGTCGATCCCATGGTCGCACGATCGACGCAGGTATTGGCGCCAATTTCTACCATATCTTCCAAAATTACATTGCCAACCTGGAGAATCTTCGAAAAAGGACCATTGGCGTTGGGTGCAAACCCAAATCCGTCAGCGCCAATTACGGCGCCGGAATGCAAGATGCAGTCAGAACCGATCTTACAATCTGCATATATTTTTACACCGGCATAAATCGTTGTATTGTCGCCAATGACCACATTGTCTCCAATATAAACGTGTGGATAAATGCTTACATTATTACCAATGGTTACAGAATCAGAGATATAGGCAAACGCTCCAATGTAAATATCTTCTCCGATCGTGGCGCTGTTACTGACAAAAGAGGGTTGCTCGATCCTGCTTTTCGCAGGCTTCATTTGCTGGTACATTTTGAGCAATTCCGCCAGGGCCGTATAAGGGTCATTGACCCGGATAAGGGTGCACGACAAAGCGCCTTCAGGCACAAATTCCCTGGAGACGATGACTGCGGAAGCTAATGTTGAATAGATGTATTTGGTGTAGGCAGGATTGGACAGAAAGGTGAGTGTTCCCGGTACGCCCTGATCAATTTTGGAGATATTGTGTATCTTAATTTCGCCGTCGCCTTCAACGGTTCCGTTGAGTATCATGGCAATGTCTTTAACCTTAAACTCCATTCAGTTACTTTTAAAAATTCGGTGCAAAAATAAACATTATTAGTTACCTAACGAGATTTTCGCCGGATAACAGACAAAATGTTTACGAACGGTCTTGGTTAATCCTTCCAAATTTATGTCCGATGCATCCCGGATATCTTTTAATTTTCCATTTTTATAAAGAATCAGTATTGCCTCTTCGTCAGGCTGATAGGCATTATTTGTCATCTCGCCCACCGTGAAAAAATATTCAGATTCATCTTCAGATATTCCGATTTTTGACTGCATTTTCTCCTTTAGCTCTTTTATCTGACTTTCGCTAAATGGATGTTGGGAAATTTTAATTTTCATCAGCCTTCTGTTGACAATCCGCTCGGAAAGAACTGAAAGAACGGGATCAGAATGGGAGATCCAGCCCTTGATGGTGGAAAGAATATCTGAATCATCGAGCCCGGCAAAACGGTTCAATGCCATTTTTCTGGTTTTCCGATCTGCAGACCTGAAATCCAATGCCCTCACCTCCCCATGCAGAAAACAGGAGAAAGCCCCGGCGCATTGAATTACCACCCCCCTTTCCGCAAGTGATGAGGCACGCTTAAGCAGATTGACAAGGGTGCGTTCAGCAGAAACAACCGTTTTATGCAGATAAACCTGCCAATACATCATCCTTCTCGCAATCAGAAATTTCTCTACCGAGTAGATCCCTTTGGCCTCCACCACCAATTGATCGTTTCGGACATCCAGCATCTTGATGATCCGGTCGGAGGAGACGACTCCCTCCGACACGCCACAGTAAAAACTGTCGCGTTTCAAAAAATCAAGCCGGTCCATATCGAGCTGACTGCTTACCAGGAGGTGCAGGAAATGTTTGGGATATTGATCCAGAAAAATACGGATGGCCAGATCCAACCGTCCGTTGAATTCATCATTGAGCTCCTGCATAAATAGCAGGGAGAGCTCCTCGTGGGATATACCCCTGACAATGCTCTCCTCAAGGGCATGTGAGAAGGGGCCATGCCCCAAATCGTGCAACAATATCGCCGCCGATACCCCTTCGGCCTCCTCTTCCGTAATCTCAACCCCCTTCTCCCGCAACACCTGCAATGCCGTTTGAACCAGGTACATGCTGCCAATGCAGTGTTCAAAACGGGTATGATTGGCACCGGAATAAACCAGAGAGGTAAGTCCAAGCTGCCGGATACGGCGCAGGCGTTGGAAATAGGGATGCTCAATTAAATCGAACAACAATCCTGAATTTAAATCGATGAACCCCCAAACCGGATCGTTGACAATTTTGCGTTTATTTTGCTTCACAAGGGAAATATTTATTATCAATTTGACAACTAATTAATTAGAAAATTTGATCAACCTGTCTGCATTTTCATTGCCCGCTTCTCCCGTCAATGGCCGGGAGCCCCGTAAACCCTGACAGATCATTCAAAATTAGAAATAAAAATTTGTTTAATTCAAACATTAATAGTAATTTCGCAGCGGAGATTAATCGCAGGATTAGGGGACGCATTGTCCCCTATTTTATTAATTTATAAAATGATATCGAAAGTTGTTGTTCAAAGGATGGTGGATGAAAAGCTCTCGGATACGATGTTTGTCGTTGACGTATCGGTAGGGCCCGGTAACGCCATTTCGATAATTATCGACAGCGATGAGGGGTTGAGTATTGACAAATGTATTGAAATGAGCCGCCACATTGAGCATCAGTTCGACCGTGAAGCGGAAGATTTCTCCCTCGAAGTCTCCTCTCCAGGTTTGACACAGCCATTTAAAGTGCTGCGTCAATATTTGAAAAATCTCGGGAAAGAGGTGGAGGTAGTAACAGCCAAAGGCGACAAGCTAATTGGGGTCCTGAAATCTGCCACAGAGGAAAATTTTGTCGTAGAAACATCAAGTAATATAAAAGTAGACGGAAAAAAGACAGTAGAACTAAAGACTGTTGAATTTTCACTGCAAGAAATAAAAACAGTTAAAACAGTTATCACTTTTAAATAAAAATCCTGAAGATATGGACAACCTCAATCTGATTGACACGTTTTCGGAATTTAAAGACCTGAAAAACATCGATCGAGCCACGATGATGAGCGTATTGGAAGATGCGTTCAGAAGTGTGATTCAAAAGCAGTTTGGCTCGGACGAGAATTTTGACGTCATTATAAACCCCGACAAAGGAGACTTTGAAATATACCGGAACCGTACGGTTGTAGAAGACGGAGCGCTCACCGATCTGAATACTGAAATCACCATTTCCGCAGCCAATGCCAACAACGGGGATTATGAATTGGGCGAAGAGTTAACCGATACGATTCGTTTTAGCGATTTCGGAAGAAGGGCCATCCTGAATTTACGCCAGAACCTTGCCTCCCGGATCCTGGAACTTGAAAAGGACAACATCTACCAAAAATACAAATCCAGAATTGGCGAGATCGTCACCGGCGAAGTATACCAAATATGGAAAAAAGAACTTTTGTTGCTCGACGACGAGGGGAATGAACTGATTCTGCCCAAAAGTGAGCAAATCCCTTCCGATTTTTTCAGAAAAGGCGACAGTGTCAGGGCCGTGGTTATCAAGGTAGAGATGAGGAACAACAGTCCTTACATTATCTTGTCCCGTATCTCCCCTGTATTCCTGGAAAGGCTTTTTGAACTGGAGGTTCCTGAAATTTCGGATGGTTTGATTACCATTAAAAAGATTGTCAGAATTCCTGGCGAACGCGCCAAAGTTGCCGTTGAATCATACGACGACCGTATTGATCCGGTAGGCGCCTGTGTTGGAATGAAGGGTTCGCGCATTCACGGTATTGTGAGGGAATTACGCAACGAGAACATCGACGTAATCAATTTCACCAACAACAACCAGTTGTACATTCAAAGGGCGCTTAACCCTGCAAAAATCTCCTCCATCAAGATTTATGGCAACGAGAACAGGGTCGAAGTTTTCCTGAAACCCGAGGAGGTCTCGTTGGCCATTGGTAAAGGTGGATTGAACATCAAACTGGCCAGCCAGCTCACAGGCTACGACATTGATGTCTACCGCGATCGTGAAATTGCTGACGAAGAGGATGTCTCACTGGAAGAATTTGCAGATGAAATCGATGATTGGGTTCTCGACGGACTCAAATCCATTGGTTGCGATACTGCCCGAAATGTACTAAACCTCTCTCGGGAGGAGCTGATCAAGCGTACCGACTTCGAAGAAGAGACCATTGACGAGGTTTTGCGCATACTGAAGTCCGAATTTGAACAATAACTGTCAGACGTTCAATCAACCGGAAGAGATAAAGCAAATTAAACTGTTTGGCAAACTATGGATACAGGGAACAAAGTATCAACAAGGTTAAGTAAAATAGCACGCGATTTGAACGTGGGGATCTCTACTATCGTGGAGTTTCTGAACAAACAGGGATTCAAAATGACCCCTGATCCCAATGCAAAGATCGATGTCGATGCTCAGATTCTCCTCGAAAAACAGTTTCGAAAGGATCATGATGCCAAAGTAGAGGCTGATATGCATCGTCCCGGCCGTTTGAAAAGAGATACCATCACCATCGAAGATGTTCATCATGGTGAACAAAAAGTTCAGGTCGATGACTTTGATGACGACTCTGTCAACATCACCGACAACAGCCTCCACCACGCCAAGGATTTCAAACACCATGAGCCACAGGCCAAAGTTGCAAAACCTGAGATCACGCATACTCCGCTGCCTGAAAAACCAGTCATCAAAGTGGTTGGTTCTGTTGACCTCGATAATCTCTCGGCAAAATCAAAACCATCTGAACCGGTTTCAAAACCAGTAGTTGAGGAGAAGAAAGTTGAAAAGGCGCCCGCAGCCGCTGTTGAAGTACCGGCCACTCCAAAAGCCGTTTCTACACCACCGGTTGTCGAAGAATCGCAGGTAAAAACCGAAGTAACCCCCAAGGTTGAAAAAGCGGGGACTGCTCCGGAAATGATCTCCAACGTTACCCAACTTGAAGCCAACATCAATATCGTCGGAAAAATCGATCTGACCCAACCGAAAGTTTCGGATAAGGGCAAGAAAGAAATTACCCTGACCAAGAAAAAACATATTTCGCCCAAATCCCCGGATGGGAAACCATCGAAACCCGGACGTGAGGGAAAACACCGTGAAGATCCGTTGGAAGAGATTTTCCCCGATCTCGTTGAGGTTCCGGAAGAGATTTTCAAACATGCCAGGGAAATCCTGTCAGGACCTAAAGTGGTAGGAAAGATTGAACTTCCTGCCGAAGGACTTAAAAAGGGTATCGGAATCCGTGACGAAGACCGTTCCCTGCGCAAGAAAAAACGCAAACGCGTCTCCAAAGATGCCAAGGAGCGAGTGCCGTTGAACATTGAGAAGAAGGGCGACGAAACGAAAGATAAAAAAGAGCCGGGGAAAGAGAAGAGTACCCTCAAGAAAAAGAGTTCCCTGGTTGTAAAGAAAAAATTACCGCTTAAAAAAGAGGTCAACGAAGAGGATGTACAAAAGCAAGTCAAAGAGACCCTTGCCCGCCTGACCACCAAAAGCCAGAAAACCAGGGGTTCGAAACACCGTCGCGACAAGCGGTTGGCCTATACTGAGAAGATGGCCGAAGAGGGCGCACAAGCCGACATCGACAGAAATATCATCAAGATTACAGAGTTTGTTTCAGTGAGTGAACTGGCGAGCATGATGGACGTCAACCCGACACAGGTTATCGCGACCTGTATGTCATTGGGATTGTTCGTTTCCATCAACCAACGTCTGGATGCCGAAACCATGTCGGTTGTTGCCGATGAGTTTGGTTACAAAGTCGAATTTATCTCTGTTGAGGTTCAGGAAGCCATTCTGGAAGAAAAGGATGCAGAGGAAGACCTCAAATCGCGTCCACCGATTGTGACCGTCATGGGACACGTCGACCACGGAAAGACCTCACTCCTTGACTATATTCGTAAAGCAAATGTAATAGCCGGCGAAGCTGGGGGTATCACCCAGCACATCGGCGCCTACAATGTGAAACTGGAAGACGGTCGTAAGATTACCTTCCTCGATACACCGGGTCACGAAGCGTTTACTGCCATGCGTGCCCGTGGCGCCCAGGTAACCGATATCGCCATCATCATCGTGGCAGCAGACGATGATGTGATGCCTCAAACCGTCGAGGCCATCAACCACGCATCTGCAGCCGGCGTTCCGATCGTGTTTGCCATCAACAAGGTGGACAAACCAACCGCCGATCCCGAAAAAATCAAACACCAGCTGGCCAACATGAACTACATGGTGGAGAGCTGGGGTGGAAAATACCAATCGCACGACATCTCGGCCAAATCGGGCCTTGGCGTCGCAGAACTGCTCGAAAAAGTACTGCTCGAAGCTGAAATGCTCGATCTGAAAGCCAATCCGAATAAACGGGCCAATGGTTCGGTCATCGAATCAACCCTCGACAAAGGCCGTGGTTTTGTAGCCACCATCCTGGTTCAATCGGGTACCCTAAAGGTTGGGGACGTGCTTTTGGCCGGACCGCACTTCGGCCACATCAAGGCGATGTTTAACGAACGTAACCAGCGCGTCGAAAGCGTCGGTCCTGCAGAACCTGTTCTGATCCTCGGATTGAACGGCGCGCCGCAGGCAGGTGATAAATTCAACGTCATGGAGAGCGAACGCGAAGCCCGCCAGATTGCCAACAAACGTGAACAACTACAGCGCGAGCAAGGTCTGCGGACGCAGAAACACATTACCCTCGACGAGATCGGCCGACGGATTGCCATCGGCAACTTCCAGGAGCTTAACATCATCGTGAAGGGCGACGTGGACGGATCGATCGAAGCGCTTTCCGACTCACTGATCAAACTCTCGACTACCGAGATCCAGGTCAACGTGATTCACAAAGCAGTCGGTCAGATTACCGAATCAGATATCATGCTCGCTTCCGCATCCAACGCCATCATCGTCGGATTCCAGGTCCGTCCTTCCATGAGCGCCAGGAAACTGGCCGAGAAGGAGGAGATCGATATTCGCCTTTACTCCATCATCTACGACGCGATCAACGAGATCAAGTCGGCCATGGAGGGTATGTTGGCGCCGGAGATCAAAGAGGAAATCAAGGGAACTGCCGAAGTGCTCACTGCCTTCAAGATCACCAAGGTGGGTACCATTGCCGGATGTATCGTCCGCGATGGCAAGATCATCCGCAACTCGAAGGTGCGCCTGATCCGCGACGGTATCGTCGTCTTCACCGGCGAACTCGAATCACTGAAACGCTTCAAGGATGACGTTAAAGAGGTGGCCAAAGGCTACGAGTGTGGCCTAAACATCCAGAACTACAACGACGTACGCGAAGGAGACTTTATTGAGGCGTTTGAGCAGGTGGAAGTGGCTAAAACACTATAAGGACCCTTCGACAAGCTCAGGGCAAGTAAAGTAAAAAGGATAAAGGATAAAGTACAGAACTCCGAATATTAGTGCAGAAAGTTCCCAAAGTTTTAGTTACGAGCAAGTTTTGTTCATAACTAAAACTTTGGGAACTTTTTTTGCTCTCAGATGAAAATTCGGGCGTTGCTATTTTTAATTTTTTAATTATCATTGACATTGTCTTGACAAGAACAAGATGAATAAAAAAATTATGAAAAATACAATTCGATGGGGAATACTCAGTACTGCAAAGATTGGGCGTGAAAAAGTAATTCCCGCAATACAAAAAAGTACAAATTGCAGTGTGGATGCTATTGGTTCTAGAAACCTCGATCAAGCGATAGCAACTGCAAAGCTATTAAACATTGATAGGGCTTACGGCTCCTACGAGGAAGTGTTGAGTGATCCGGATATTGATGCTGTTTATATCCCATTGCCAAACAACCTTCATGTGGAATGGGCTATTAAAGCAATGCAGTCTGGAAAACATGTGCTGTGCGAAAAACCAATTGGAGTATCTGCAGCAGAAGCCTCAACATTGCTTCAGGAAGCGCAAAAATATCCGCAACTAAAAGTAATGGAAGCTTTTATGTACCGGTTTCATCCGCAGTGGCAAAAAGCAAAATCTTTAATTGAGGAAGGTGTGATTGGCGAAGTGAAGACAATCCATTCTTTTTTTTCCTATTTCAACATTAATCCAAATAATATTCGGAATAAAATAGATGTGGTTGGCGGAGCTTTGATGGATATTGGATGCTATTGCGTCTCGTTTCCTCGGTTTCTGTTTAATGAGGAGCCGGCAAGGGTAGTTTCGAGTATCGATCGTGACCCCGTCATGAAAACCGACCGGTTAACTTCTGCGATTCTCGATTTTAAAAACGGAAAAACTTCGACATTCACCTGTTCAACCCAGTTGATGCCTTATCAGCGCGTTCATGTTTTTGGTGATAACGGACATATTGAAATTGAAATTCCTGTGAATGCCCCGAAAGATGCACCAAGCAGGGTTTGGGTGCGCACCAAAACCGGCTCCAAAGAAATTGTTATTGAAGCAGTTGACCAGTATACAATTCAGGCCGGACTATTTGCCAAAGCAATTCTTGAAGATAGTCCGGTTCCAACAGATTTGTTGGATGCCTTGAATAATATGAAGGTGATCGATGCAATTTTCGAAAGTGCAGATAAGAACGGTTGGATAACTATCTGATCAGAAAATTCCGGATAAAAATTGGAATTGCTTAAGCCTACTATGCATTCAGGCAATCTTCAACCGGATTTCCTGTCAGAAAATTGAATAGGTTCATAGCAGCCCTTTTCTGAAGTTCTATGGCTGCACGATCGGAATACCAGGCATAATGTCCGGTGCAAATGGTCCGGGGATGGTTGATCAGTTCCTCCTGGTCGGCATTTGTGGGCTCATTCTCGTAAACGTCGAGGCCGGCGCTGTGAATTTTATCGGATTGTAACGCGTCCAATAATGCCACTTCATCGATCACTTCGCCACGGGAGGTATTGATCACCACAGGTTTTTTACTCATCAATGCAAATGCCGGGCCATCCAACAAATGGCGGGTTTCTGAAGTGAGGTTGCAATGGGTGCTGATTACATCCGAGCTTTCGAGTAATTCAAACAGGGATACTTTCCGGGCGGAAAGCCGGTTAAAATGGGCATCAGGCTGATATGGATCCGCTGCAAGAACCTGTTTAAACAAGGGTGATGCTTTTTTACAAAATTCGCTGCCGATTCGGCCCAGACCAATAATTCCCAGTGTTTTATCATGCAACTCGAAAACATCAGGAACCGGTGGTGCCGCAAATTTTTGTGTCAGTTGTGATTTGACATCCCACATGGCCCGCGAACACGAAAACATCAGCGCCATTGCGTGATCGGAGACAGAATGGTTGGCATAGCCCTGAACGTTGGCCACTTTGATGCCATATTTGGTACATGTATTAACATCCACATTGTCATAACCCACCCCATAACGCACAACAGCTTTCAGGTTTTTCAGACCGGCCAGGAATTCTTCATCAATTGCAGTATGCCTTACCAGGATACCATCTGCATTTTCAGCAAATATTTTCTTTTCCGCCTTTTCCCCATGGTAGGTAGGGTAAATTTTCAGTGTGAAGCCGCATTTCTCAAAAAGCTCCTTTTCAAAATCATACGATTTGTATCCTGAATCCAGTATCACAACCTCCATCTCGCCAAATAATTATGCAAATTTTAAACTGCCTGTGAGTTCAGATTCCGTTCTTGACATCAATATCTGTAGTCCAACACTTTATCCTTATTACTTGAGTCCACTCTGAAAAGCAAAAAATTAAGAAGGCCACTAAGTCACAAAATCACTAAGGAGTCACAAAGATTTAAAAATCAGCACTAAGTTTCTTTGTGAACCTTTGTGTTTTGGTGTCTTTGTGGCAGGAAAAGACTTTTTGGTGTAGACTCTAACTTTATCCTTTTTTAGTTTGCCGCTTCGAACTGATTGAGAAACCTTACATCATTTTCGAAATAAAGCCTCAGGTCATTTATCCCGTACTTAAGCATGGCAGTACGTTCAATGCCCATACCGAAGGCAAAACCGGTGTACTTTTTACTATCGATGCCGGAGGCTTCCAGAACATTCGGGTCAACCATGCCGCAGCCCAGTATTTCGAGCCATCCGCTGTATTTGCAGACGTTACAGCCCTTCCCGCCACAAATAGAACACGAGACATCCACTTCGGCCGAAGGCTCGGTAAAGGGGAAGTAAGAAGGGCGCATCCGGATTTCAGTCTTTTCGCCAAAAAGTTCTTTGGCAAAATAGAGCAGGGTCTGCTTCAGATCGGCAAAGGAGACATTTTCGTCGATGTACAATCCTTCGATCTGGTGAAACATGCAGTGCGCCCGATAAGAGATCGCCTCATTACGGAAAACCCGCCCGGGAGTCACCGTACGGATCGGAGGTTTCATCGTCTCCATGTCATGCACCTGCACGGATGAGGTATGTGTACGCAACAGGATATCAGGATTTCGCTGGATAAAGAAAGTATCCTGCATATCGCGTGCCGGGTGTTCCTCGGGGAAGTTCAATGCAGAAAAAACATGCCAGTCGTCCTCAATTTCAGGTCCCTCGGATACCACGAATCCCAACCGTTTGAAAATCTCGAGCATCTCATTCTTAACGATAGAGATCGGATGACGGGTACCGGCCCTCATTGGGTCTCCCGGTAGGGTCAAGTCCATTTTTTTGACTTCGGCTCCCTGCTCCTCAAGGCCCTCTTTCAGTATCCGGATCTTCTCCAGCGCAAAATTTTTCAGGGTGTTGACAGCCGCGCCGATCTCCTTTTTCTGATCGGCCGATACATTTCTGAAATCTTCAAACAATTTGGATACCTCACCTTTCTTGCTGAGGTATTTAATCCTCATATCTTCCAGCTCTTCTGCCGTTTGTACGGCCAGCTCTTCTATCTCCTTTTGAAGTTCCTTGATTCGATCTAACATGGTAACACATTTGTGAAGTGCAAAAATAAAAAAAATAAGCTAAAGCGCGCTTGACCTGTCAATCCCGATGTCGTTGTGGGAGACAGGATCTTCAACCGGTTCGAGATGGGTGAATACGGTGACAGGAATGGGGAAATGGTTGCGCACCTTTGACTCGATGATTTCCAGCAGATCGTGGCCACGCTGAACCGTCCACTCTCCGGGCACCAAAATATGCACCGAAATAAACTTCCGCTGACCAGCTTGTCTTGTCATCAGCGAATGAAATTCGATCCCTGTCTGTCGGAACTGGTCGAAGATTTGTTCGATTTGTTGACGTTCTTCATTGGGGATCGCCGTATCGATAAGTCCGCGCGCGGATTGCTGCATTAACCTGTATCCTGTCCAAACGATGTTCAATGCCACCAGCATGGCAATGATGGGATCCAGGATCAGCCAGCCTGTTAGCTTAACCAGACCAATTGCCGCCAATACACCAACCGAGGTCCATACATCCGTCATCAGGTGTTTGCCATCTGACGAAAGGGTGATCGAATGACTCCTCTTCCCTTCGCGCAATAACACCATGGCAACTCCCAGGTTGATCACTGAGGCCAAAAAAGAGACCAACAAGCCGAATCCCATGTTTTCGAGCGGTTTCGGGTCAAGCAGCCTGGGATAAGCGCTCCAGACTATGCTGCAAGCTGCCAGGACAATAAGTCCCCCTTCGATGGCGCTTGAGAAATATTCGGCTTTAGAGTGGCCAAAAGCATGCTCTGCATCTGCAGGCTTTTCCGCGATAGCCAGAATGACCAATGCAAAAAGCGCTGCGATAAGGTTGACACATGATTCCAGCGCATCGGAAAGTAGTCCTACCGATCCCGTAAGCAGATAGGCCGTCCCTTTCAGGCTGATGGTCAATACCGCAGCTGCAATCGAGAGATAGATAAACTTCTTTAAGGATTTCGAGGCCATGACGATCAATGTGAAAATTGGAGAATGTGAAAATGATGGGATATGTAACAAAAATACGCGACTCAAGTAACTCTTACAAATTAAAATTGCGAAAATGCTGATTGCGAAAATTTTCACATTTTCCAATTTTCCAATTTTCACATTATTTCTTGATCAAACCTTCCCTTTCCAAAAGGGGTGTAATCGACGGCTCCTCTCCGCGGAAAGCCTTGTACAGAGCCATTGGGTGGGCAGTTCCTCCCTTTTCGAGAATGTTTTTTCGGAACGATTCTGCAGTGGCCCTGTCGAAAATCCCGTTCTTTTTGAATACCGAGAAGGCATCCGCATCCAGCACCTCGGCCCATTTGTAACCATAATAACCGGCGGCATAGCCTCCTGCAAAGATGTGCGAAAAGGAGGTGCTGAGGCAGAATCCCTCCAGTGGAGGAAAGAGATCGGTCGGCGTCAGCGATTTCCTTTCGAACTCAACGACGCTACATGTTACCGGATCTGTGATGGAGTGCCAGGCCATGTCGTTCATCCCGAAGCTCAACTGACGCTCGCTCAGCGTTCCGGCCTGGAAATTCTTCGACTTGATCAGCCTTTGTACCAATTCAGCCGGAATTTTCTCCCCTGTTTGGTAGTTGACGGCAAAAATATCCAGAAAATCTTTTTCGATGGCCCAGTTCTCCATAATTTGAGAAGGTAACTCAACAAAATCACGGTAGACAGAAGTTCCCGACAATCCTTCGTATACGGTATTGGCAAACATTCCATGCAGGCCATGGCCAAACTCATGAAGGAAAGTACTCACCTCGTAAAAGGTAAGCAATGAAGGTTTGGTATCGGTTGGCTTGGTGAAATTGGTAACGATTGAGACAATTGGGCGGATATTCGTTCCATCCGGTTTACTTTGGGAGCGATATTCGGTCATCCAGGCGCCTCCTCTTTTCCCCTCCCTTGGGAAAAAATCGAGGTAAAGAACAGAAAGGAAGGAGCCATCCTCATCAAAGACCTCATAGGCTTTAACATCCGGATGATACACCTGTATGTCACTTTTCTCCTTAAAGGATATGCCATATAACCTGCGGGCCAGTTCAAAGACTCCGCCAATTACATTTTCCAGTTTGAAATAGGGTTTCACCGCCTGTTCGTCGAATCCGTACCGTTCATTCTTCAGCTTTTCCGACCAATAACTCCAGTCCCAGCGTTCCAACTGGTCCTTAAATCCACTGGATTTTGCATAAGCCTGCACATCTGACTGATCCTGCAACGCTGCAGGCCTGGAGGCAACATGAAGCTGCTCCAGAAAAGCATTGACCCTTGCAGGGCTCTCCGCCATTCGCTCTTCCAATACGTATGCTGCATGGTTGGTATATCCAAGCAGTTTGGCACGTTCCAATCGCAGGTTCACTATCTGGCTGACAGTCTGTTCGTTGTTGTTGCTGTTTTGATGGTACCCTCTCGAATTATAAGCCCTGTAGATCTCTTCGCGTAGTTTTCGGTTGTCGGCAAATTTCATGAAGGCAACATAGCCGGGCCCCTGAAGGTTAAACATCCAACCTTCTTTATTCTTTGCTTTGGCAAGTTGTGCTGCCGCCTCAATTTCACTTTCAGGCAATCCGGCCAGATCCATCTTATCCGTAATCAACAGTTGGTATGCATTGGTTTCGGCCAGCACATTCTCCCCGAAATGAAGGGAAAGTTTCGCCAGTTCCGTATTGATTTCAGCGAAACTTTCTTTTGCATTCCCTTCCAGATTGGCGCCGCTCCTGACAAATCCCTTGTAACTGTCGTCAAGCAGTTTGAGATCTTCCGTAGTAAGTTGCAATTGATCCTTTTGATTGTAAACGACCTTCACCCGTTGGAATAGTTTCCCGTTCAACGATACATAGTTATGGTAGGCCGACAACTTTGGGGAAACCTCCCGGGCAATCGTCTGAATGGTCTCATCTGTCTCGGCAGAATTCAGGTTAAAAAGTATCGTGGTTGCCCTCGACAGTTTTTTGCCACTCAGCTCAAGCGCACGAATGGTGTTGTTGAAGGTTGGCGTTTCACTGTTGTTGATGATCCCATCCACCTCCGTTTTAGCCTCCTCCAGCAATTGGTCGATGGCCTGTACAAAATGTTCATTTTTGATCTCTTTAAAAGGAGGTGTCTGGTGCACCGTTTCCCACTCCGTAAGCAATGGGTTGACCCCTTTATTTTCGTTTGTCATATTTATTGTAATGATTCCGGTCAGGACCTACATCCCGACAATTAATGATTTCTTCATGGAAGACTTATTATGATTACAAATTAAAAATTACAAATTACAAATCAATGTCGTTTAGTTAAGAAAACCTTCTAAAGGTATTGATTTTATTGATATTTTGATCAAAATTGTTCTTTGAAATGTTTGTAGTTAGCGGATAATTTTTTATCTTGTGGGATATAAG
>JALOCD010000065.1 GCA_023228025.1 Prolixibacteraceae bacterium
ATCTGATATTTAAAGACCGGATTATACCGGTTTTTTTTATTTCAAAATCCTTACAGAATTCTTTTCTTTGCAGCGAGTCAACTGACATTGCATCCATGGCCATCAAAGATTCATTTTTCTCCAGTTTAATCACCAGCATCCATCCGTATCTCCATTGGATAGGGCTGTTTTTGTTGGGTGTGATCTGCCTTTGGGGATTGATCAGCCTCTATAAAAGGATGCGCACATCGCCAACCAAAGGAAGAAAACTGACGTTGAAAGAGCGATTGAGCAGAAGGAAAGCGCAAATTATCATCAAGGGCGACAGGTCCAGAAACCCCGATTACGTGACCATGTCGCTTCAAAACTATGGCATACGTCCGGTCGATTTGCAGGCGCCCTGCCTGGTTTTCAAACGGTGGAGCAGTGAGCGAAAATTCAGGATCAACAACTTTGGCGGAACGGACGATTTTCCGATGTGGCTGGAGCCCGGTTACGAAGCAACCTACCAAATCGGATTGAACCAGTTTTATGATCGCGCTCCTGCCTTGAAAAGAGCCTGCAGACTGAGTGCGGAGATCAGGGAGGTTTCAGGGAAAAAATTTGTAGGTCCGACCATCAGAATTAAGCTGATTTAGCCATGAGAGAGTGGATCTTCAAAGATACGGACTTCAACAAATACCCTGTTTACAACGGTGATGATCTCGGTGTGACCTGGTCCGAAGCCTCTTTGTATGTAAGGGTTTGGGCCCCTTCTGCCCTGGGGGTTATATTCAGGCTATATCTTTCGGCAGAGAAGGAACAGGCAGAAAAAACATTTCAGATGATTCCATCTGAATCAGGCACCTGGATCACCGAACTGGACGGAAATTATGAGCGGTACTTCTATACTTTTCAGGTACGCGACGAAAAAGGGTGGCTGGGCGAATGTCCCGATATCGGGGCAAAAGCAACGGGGGTTAATGGGTTGAGGGGAATCATCCTGAATCCCTCGACCACAAATCCCGAAAATTGGGAAAATGACAAAAGGTCACCGGTCATCCAGCCTACAGACATGGTGCTCTACGAACTGCATGTCCGCGATTTCTCCATCTCTCCCGATTCAGGTATAACGCACAAAGGCAAATACCTCGGATTAACGGAATCCGGGACCAAATCCCCGGAAGGGTTATCCACCGGGCTGGATCACCTGAAGGAGCTGGGAATCACCCATGTGCACCTGCTACCCATCGCCGATTTTTATACCGTCGACGAGACCAATACGACCCCCCAATACAACTGGGGATATGATCCGCTCAATTTCAATACTCCCGAAGGTTGGTACTCTTCAAACCCTTACGATGGATCGACACGCATCAAGGAGTTGAAACAGGTGGTACAAACCTTACATAAGAATGGGATCGGAGTGGTGATGGATGTCGTTTACAACCATTCCGGGTTGATTTTCGATTCGTGGTTCAACCAGTTCGTACCCGGATATTATTACAGGCAGCGCGCCAACGGGACTTTCTCGGATGCAAGCGGTTGTGGCAACGAAATCGCCTCCGAACGGGCCATGGTGCGGAAATTCATCGTTGATTCTGTAGCCTGGTGGGCCGAAGAGTACCATTTCGATGGTTTCAGATTCGACCTGATGGGAATCCTGGATATTGAAACAATGAACCAGATCCGTGCGAGATTGGATCTGATCGACAAAAATATTTTCATCTACGGAGAAGGGTGGATCGCGGCCGAATCGCCCCTGCCCGAATCTTTGCGTGCTACAAAGCTGAACACGCCCCAACTCGACCGCATCGCCTCCTTTTGCGACGACCTGCGTGACGGTTTGAAAGGATCGCCCTTCAACAGGTACAGCATCGGCTTCATTAGCGGGTTGACACTCAGGGAAGAGAAGGTCAAATTCGCCATGACCGGGGCCATTGAACATCCTCAGATTTTCTACGATTACGTCGATTCTTCCAGGCAGCCCTGGGCAAATTCACCGGCGCAATGTGTTAATTATGTCTCTTGTCACGACAACTATACCCTGTTCGATAAGCTGCAATATTCCTGTCCCGAAGCCTCAATGGAAGAGATTGAAAGGATGACACGCCTGGCCATTGGTATTCTGCTCACTTCGCAAGGAGTGCCTTTCCTCCATTCGGGAATCGAAATGCACAGAACCAAAGGAGGCCACCACGACTCCTACCGCTCGCCGGATGATGTGAACCAGATCGAATGGAGCAGAAAGTCAGAATATCTTCCACTGTTTCATTTCACAACAAACTGTATTGAACTTCGTCGCCAGCATCCGGCTTTCCGCATGGGCGAAAAGGAGATGGTCAGAAAGAAACTCTCATTCTTGGGGAAATACATTCCGGGAGTCATTGCTTACGAGCTAAAAGAGAACGCGAATGGAGATAGCTGGAAAAACATCCTTGTTCTGTTCAATGGGAACAACTATTCAGTTGAATTTACGATTCAGGAGAAGCGATGGCTGATTGTTGCCCAAAACGGGGAAATTCAACCCCACGGCATGGGCCATGTAGTAACCAACCTGGTGCGGCTGCATCCAATTTCCATGATGATACTGGCAGAGGAATAGATTACCAATCCTTTTTTGTGCCCTTCGTGGTAAAAAGAAAAGATTAACCGCAAAGGTCTCAAAGGATATCACAAAGGAACCACTAAGGGTTTAAAAAGCACCAAGTAAGAGGTTGATATCGTTGTCGGGCAGCGAAAGCGTTTTGGCGATGTCCCTGTTGGTCAGGATTCCGTTCAAGAGATAAACCCCTTCACAAAATCCCCTGTTGCTTTTGATGTAATCCGTAACTCCTCCTGATTGCCCGATTCCAAGTAAGATTGGGGTAAAGATATTGCTGGCAGCAATGGAGGCGGTCCGTGCAACCTTCGATTCCAGGTTTGGAACGCAACAATGAATGACTCCGTGTTCCTTGTAGGTAGGGTTTTTAAGCGTGGTAAACCTGGAAGTTTCGAAACACCCTCCCTGAATAATGTTCAGATCGATGATCACCGAATTTTCTTTCATCCCCTCTACCATGTCCTCTGGAACGATCATATTGGGAACCTCATTCATGGGCATGGCCCCCAGGACGACTTCGGCCGTTTTCAGCGCCTTACGAAGCGCCTTGGGATGATAGACAGAGGTTGAAATATGCTGTCCCAGCCTGGCTTTCAGGTTCATCAATTTGTAGATGGAATCGTCAAACACCCTCACCACAGCGCCAAGCGCCATAGCTGTCCTCGCCGCTTGTTCGGCAACGGTACCCGAGCCCAGGATGACAACCTCCGAGGGTGCAACACCGGTCACCTCTCCAAGAATTACTCCCTTGCCACCGATCGTGCTAAGAAGTTCGCTGGCCAACACCATTGATATATTCCCGATAATTTCACTGCTGATTTGCACCATAGGTAAGACGCCATGTTCGTCTTTCAGATATTCGAATCCGATGGCAGTGACTTTTTTTCGCATCAGTTTACGTACAAATTCGGAGGTCATCAGGGAGAGGTAGACCGGCGAGAAGAGCAACTGGTTCCCTTTCATCAATTCAGTCTCATCACTGGTAAAAGGAGCCATTTTGAGAAGGATATCACACTGGAAAATCTCTGCCGCATTCTGGCAAATAACAGCTCCTGCTTCGGCATACGCCCTGTCTGAATAGTTCGCTTCTTTGCCTGCACCCTGCTGAATATAAAGATTATGTCCTTGCGAAATAAGCACCTCCACCGACTGTGGTGTAAGTGGTACCCTGAATTCTACCACATTCCCTACATCCGGAATCCCAATGCTCAATTTGATATTTCGTTTCCCCGGTTTGTACAACTCCTCCTTGGGAATAAGTTTCTCCTTGGTCCAAACCGATACATTTTCTTCCTTACGATGGTTCATTTCTTCAATTATTAGGCTGCTTCAATTATCCTGATTCCACTTACCTTCTCAACGATTGAGATTTTAACTGTATTTATTGGAAGTAAAGGTTCAATCAATTCAGGCCATTCGATGAAACAATAATTATCGCTGAAAAAATACTCTTCATATCCCAAATCAAAAAGCTCTTCCAGACTTTTGATCCTGTAAAAATCAAAATGATAAATCTCATTGGAATGCTCAGTCGCATAGACATTTATCAAGGCAAAAGTAGGAGAGGTAACGTAATCAACCACCTGCAATTTATCACATAGGGCTTTGATAAATGTAGTTTTCCCTGAGCCCATCTTCCCATAAAATGCAAATAGCCGGTCTGCCGGATGAGCTTCCAGAAATTTTTCTGCAACCTGGTTTATTTCACTCAACGAATGGATCTCTGCCTTAAACATTTATTGGTATTCGTTTCCTCCTTCAATTTTAATCAAATATATTTGATTAAAATCAGCTTCTGACAATCAATTTTATCTTAATTTTGAAAAAAATACAAATACATTAACCATGAACATTCCATCAGCATTAAAATACACGAAAGAACATGAATGGCTTCGTGTTGAAGGAGATGTCGCCTTTGTCGGGATTACCGACTTTGCCCAGGGCGAACTCGGGGACATCGTATTCCTCGAAATCGAAACTTTGGGAGAATCACTGGGAGCAGAAGAAATCTTTGGTACCATTGAGGCAGTAAAAACCGTATCCGACCTGTTTATGCCCGCTTCGGGAAAGATTGTTGAGGTCAATCCCCTTCTGGAAGAGAACCCTGAACTGGTAAACAGTGATCCTTATGGAAAAGGATGGCTTATCAAGATCGAATTGAAGGATGTTTCGGAAGTGAACAAACTTCTCACTGCAGAACAGTACGGTGCTATGCTTGAGGCTTAGTTGCTTAAATAACAGGTTAGATTTTTTGCATCTGACCATGCTGTAAATCCCGTCCAAAACGGGATTTGCTGTTTTATAAACTTTTAAGAATCAGTTGTTCCGACCTTCAAATTCTAAAAATTGCAGCTATATTTGTTATTGAAGAATCCAATACTAACTAAATGAAGACTATTTTCTCCCTATTTCTTTTTCTGATGATAACAATTGGCTTTGCATCTGCTCAAAAGACCAATTCATCACCGGTAGATTTCGTTAATCCGCTGATGGGAAGCGATTCCAATTACTCCCTGTCGAACGGGAATACCTATCCTGCCATTGCCATGCCGTGGGGAATGAACTTCTGGACTCCACAGACAGCCAAAATGGGAGACGGATGGATCTATGCCTACGATGCAACCAAAATCCAGGGGATCAAACAGACCCACCAACCCAGTCCATGGATCAACGACTACGGCCAGTTTTCGCTTTTTGCCACAACCAATCGTTTGATCCTTGACGGGGAAAAACGTTCAAGTTTTTTTTCGCACAAAGCGGAAACCGTAAAACCTTATTATTATAGTGTATACCTTGCTGATTATGATGTAACCGCTGAGATTACCCCTACTGAACGGGCTTCTATCTTCCGTTTCAAATTCCCGGAAAACACCAATTCATACCTGATCGTTGATGCTTTCGACAAAGGCTCCTACATTAAAATCATCAAAGGGGCAAACAAGATTGTTGGCTATTCCACCAGAAATAGTGGTGGTGTTGCCCCAAATTTTAAAAACTTTTTTGTTGTTCAACTGGATAAACCCTTTGCCGATGGAGTAGTCTGGAGTGACACTTCAATTGTGAAAAATGCGCTTGAATTACAGGCCAATCATGTTGGGGCCGCCCTGCGTTTTGAGACGAAAAAGGGAGAAGTAATTCATGCCCGGGTTGCCTCCAGCTTTATCAGTATGGAACAAGCCGAACTCAATCTGAAAGAGCTTGGAAATGACTCGTTCGACCAGATTTGTCAAAAGGGCCGGGCGATCTGGAACAAGGGACTCTCCTCCATTCTAGTGGAGGGAGGTACCAGCGACCAGCAAAAGACATTTTATTCCTGTCTCTACCGGACCATGCTTTTCCCACGGAAATTTTTCGAGATTGATGCAACCGGAAAGATTATCCATTACAGTCCGTATGAAGGCAAAATCCTACCGGGATACCTCTACACCGACAATGGATACTGGGATACTTTCAGGGCAGTTTTTCCACTTTTTAACCTGCTTCATCCATCTTTGAATGCGCAAATCCAGGAAGGTATGGTGAACACTTTTAACGAGAGCGGATGGCTGCCCGAATGGGCCAGCCCAGGCCATCGGAATTGCATGGTAGGATCCAATTCAGCTTCCATCATTGCAGATGCCTACCTGAAAGGGGCACGCGGGTACGACATCAACAAACTTTATGAAGCGATACTGAAAAACAGTGAACACGAAGGTCCCCTGACATCCGTTGGCCGCAAAGGTGTTGACTATTATAACCGTCTCGGTTACATCCCGTACGATGTAAAGATCAACGAAAGCGCAGCCCGAACCCTGGAATATGCCTATGACGACTGGACCATCCTGCAATTGGCAAAAGCCTTGAAAAGACCACAGCAAGAAATCGACCTCTTTGCCAAAAGATGTCAGAACTATCGGAACCTCTTTGACAAAGAGACCAAACTGATGCGGGGAAAAAACGAAGACGGTACCTTTCAGAAACCTTTTAACCCTTTCAAATGGGGTGATGCCTTTACCGAAGGCAACAGTTGGCACTATACATGGTCGGTATTTCATGATATTCAAGGACTAGCAGACCTGATGGGAGGAAGAAAAGAGTTTGCGAAGATGCTGGATTCGGTATTTGTGGTCCCTCCAATATTTGATGCCTCCTATTACAGACAGGTGATCCACGAAATCAGGGAGATGCAGATTGCCAACATGGGCAATTATGCGCATGGCAACCAACCCATACAGCACATGATCTACCTTTACAATTATGCCGGTGAGCCCTGGAAAACGCAATATTGGGTACGGGAAACCATGAACCGCATGTACAATCCTGCTCCGGATGGTTACTGCGGGGACGAAGACAATGGACAGACATCAGCTTGGTACGTTTTCAGCGCTCTTGGTTTTTATGACGTTTGTCCGGGATCGGACCAGTACGCACTGGGTGCGCCGCTGTTCAACAAGATGACTATAACCCTCGAAAACGGGAAGACCATCATCATCAATGCTCCTGAAAACTCGACAGAGAATAGATATATTCAGGCAATGAGCTTCAATGGCAAACCCTATTCAATGAACTGGCTAAGTCACAAGGAGCTAATGAAGGGGGCAACGCTGAATTTCAAAATGGGAGCAAAGCCTAACAAAGCAAGAGGTACCAAAGAAGAAGATTTTCCCTATTCATTCTCGACAGAGAAAAAATAACGTTATACATCATCGACCCAGGTAGTAAGAACAAAATAATGTCATACTTTATTACTTCCTCATTTTGACCTCCCCCAACCCCTCCAGAAGAGGGGAGTTGTGCTCTAATGTTGATCAGAACACGAATCAGAAGTCTCCACTAGGGAAGATTTAGAGGGGTCAAATAAAGGAATCCAGAAGACTAAAATGGTTCATTATTCCTTTCCAATCACATATTTGAGTTTGCCATGACACATTTAACCGCCAAAATAACAGTTGTCATATTGATTTTCACTCTATTGACACGATTTGCATGTTTCGCAAACGTAGATCAGCCTGATAAAAAGGAAGTTCAAAGAAGCACGCTTCTCCAGGGATTTGTGGCTCCGCCCGATTCTACCCGACCGGGTGTCTACTGGTACTTCATGGATGGTAACATCTCCCAAAAGGGAATGACTGAAGATCTGGAATCGATGAAAAAGGCTGGCATCGGCAGTGTCATATTCCTCGAAGTCAACGTGGGTATTCCAAGGGGTCCTGTAACCTTTTTGAGCGACAAGTGGCAGGATTTGTTTAAACATGCCGTCAAGGAAGCCGAACGATTGGGGATTTCGCTGACACTTGGTTCAGGTCCCGGATGGGCCGGTAGCGGAGGCCCATGGGTGAAACCTGAACAATCAATGCAACACCTTGTTGCTTCAGATACACTGGTTAAGGGGCCTTCCCGATTCAGTTCCATACTGGCAATCCCAAAACCTAAAAAACCCTACTTTGGTTATGGCGCCCTCACCGACTCGCTGCGAATAAAATGGGAAAACTACTACAAGGATGTTGCGCTCCTAGCTTTCCCTACCCCCGATAATGGCGCTAAAATACCTGATGTTGAAGATAAAGCGCTCTATTACCGCGCGCCATACTCCTCTGTGAAAGGGGTGAAACCATTCCTGCCCACACCCCTGAATTACCCTGAAACATTGTCCGGAACTTTCATTCCAAAGGGGAGTATTCTGGATATCACCTCCTATCTGCACGCTGATGGAACCTTGACATGGGATGTCCCCGCAGGTAACTGGACGATCTTGCGGTTGGGACTTCGGAACAATGGTGCAATAACCCGTCCTGCGCCTCAACCAGGTCTTGGATTCGAATGTGACAAGATGGATACTGCTGCATTTAACGCCCATTACGAAGCCTTCATGGGAAAATTGTTACAAAAAGTTGGGCCATTGAATCCTGCCTCTTCCGGAGGATGGAAAATGATTCACATCGATAGCTGGGAGATGGGTGCGCAAAACTGGAGCGCCAATTTTCGAAAAGAATTCAAGCAAAGACGCAAATACGATCCCATGCCTTACCTGCCTGCTTATACCGGATCCATCGTGGGTTCCCGCGAAGTCACCGAAAGATTTTTGTGGGATATTCGTCAGACAGCACAGGAGTTGGTTGTGCTAAACCATGCGCAACACTTCAAAGTCCTGGGGAGGCGTAGCGGACTGAGGCTCTCCATCGAACCATACGATATGAACCCAACTGCCGACCTCGAGCTGGGTTCAGTTGCGGATGTGCCGATGTGCGAATTCTGGAGCAAAAATTACGGCTATAACACCTCTTTCAGTTGCATCGAAGCAGCATCCATCGCACATGTCCTTGGCAAACCTGTCGTTCAGGCAGAGGCATTCACTGCCGAAAAACAGGAGGGTTGGAAACTCTACCCGGGAGCCATTAAAGATCAGGGCGACTGGGCTTTTGCGACAGGTATCAATAAATTTTTCTACCATACTTTCGCCCATCAACCGCTCAATGAATCGCTCAAGCCCGGAATGACCATGGGCCCTTACGGCGTGCACTGGGACCGCAACCAGACCTGGTGGTACATGTCCAAAGCCTACCACACCTACATTGCCCGCTGCTCCTATCTTTTGCAACAAGGAAAAAGTGTGGCAGATATCCTCTACCTGACTCCTGAAGGTGCGCCGCATGTCTTTCGCCCTCCACTCTCTGCACTGACAGGGAACGACACACTTCCCGACCGACGCGGGTACAATTTTGACGGATGCTCTCCGGGTATGCTTAAAAATGCATCCGTGAAGGAGCACAAAATCATCTTTCCTGATGGTGGAAGCTACCGGCTTTTGGTATTGCCGCAAATCGAGATCATGACTCCAGAATTGCTCAAAAAAATTGAATCCCTGGTGAAAGCCGGGGCAAATATTGTTGGAATTCCACCAAAGAAATCACCGAGCCTGGTCAACTATCCGGCTTGTGATGTGGTGGTTTCAACCACGGCGGCAATAATGTGGAAAAACCTTGACATACCGGGAAATACTAAGGCTCATTCCTACGGATTGGGCAAAATTTTCAATAGTAGCAGCTTCACGGTTGTGGATTCTACCAGGCCCTATCCAAACTATGAACAGACTGCCGATATTTTGAGACAATTGAATGTGTTTGAAGATTTTAGCTCGAATGAACCGGTAAGGTATGCCCATCGAACCTTGCCCAAGCTGGAAATCTATTTTGTCTCCAACCGCTCGGGTGAAAAAATCGAATCGCAATGCAACTTCAGGGTGTCAGGTGGAACGCCCGAGCTTTGGGATCCGCTGACAGGTGAAACCAGATCGCTGCCTAATTTCACCCGAAAAGGCGATATCACTAATGTTCCCATTCAATTTGATCCAAATCAGAGCTTTTTTGTTCTATTTACTACCGAAAAACAAGAAAGTTCTCCTATCAAAACAAGTACAAAAAACTTTCCTGAAAAAAATACGATTTTGACTTTGGATGGTTCCTGGAAACTTAATTTCGACTCCAAACTTGGTGGATCCGGAGAAATTATCTTCGACAAACTGGAAGATTGGACCAAACGACCGGAATCCGGGATCAAATATTATTCGGGAACCGTCTCTTATCAAAAAAACTTCACGCTCACCAAATCATCGCTGAAACAAGCTTCACGGTTTTGGATCCATCTTGGTAAAGTAAACAATATGGCCCAGGTTAGCCTGAATGGTATTGACCTTGGAACATTATGGACGGCGCCCTGGAGCATTGATATTACCAAGGCAATCAAAGAGAGTGAAAACTTGCTTGAGATCAAGGTGGTCAATCTTTGGCCCAACCGTTTGATCGGTGACGAGCAATTCCCATCCGATGGCATCGCAAACAGGAATTGGCCTGATTGGCTGATCGAAATCAAACCCCGCAATTCAGAAAGAATCACCTTCGCCACATACAATTTTTACAAAAAAAATGCACCTTTGTTAAAGTCGGGACTTTTGGGACCGGTTTGCATTTTGGCCGAAGAACCGGATAAGTAGAAAGACTGGGGATCCGTTCGAATGCGAAAATTGGGAAATGTGAAAATGTGAAAATTAAGTAGAATCCTGAGCAAAACCGAAAGGGTAAAGTCCCTGCAGATCCTAATTATCCTGTAAGTCCTAAAGGTCCTTATAGACTAAGAGAACCAGAAAATAGAAGATTACTACCAACAAATAACTACCATGAAGACTAAAAACTACCATTCACTAAACACTTTTTGGTTGATCCTTGGATTGGCCCTTTTCCTTTTTACCGGATGCAGCAAAGAGCAAAAAAAAGAGATTAGCAAAATCAACGACTTTGCCTCCCTGCAATCCAAACTTCAGGATCCCCCTTCCGAATACCGCAGTGCTCCGCTCTGGGACTGGAACGACAAAATCACCGAAGAGGGGATTGATTTCCACATGAAAAAATTCAAAGAGGGTGGTTTGGGTGGCATTTTTGTTCATCCACGACCCGGACTGATCACAGAATATATCTCGGAAAATTGGCATCATCTCTTTGATTACACCGTCAAGAAAGGAAAAGAACTGGGGATGAACGTGTGGATTTATGATGAAAACAGTTATCCCAGCGGATTTGCAGGGGGGCATGTTCCGGCTGAAATGCCTGATTCATACACACATGGAACCGGCATGAGCTGTTTGGTCCAAGATACCCTCAAAACTGATACAACCAAATACGAAGTAGTTCTTAAACTGGAGAACAATCAGTTCAAAGAGATCACTGCCAATCTCAAAGTGGAGCAGGGAAGGATTGGTAAGTACTATCTTTTTACAAAAACGTTTGCCAAAAAAGGTTACTGGATGGGCAATTTCCCTTATGTGGACCTGCTTTACAAAGGAGTAACCGAAAAATTCATGGAGGTGACCATGAAAGGTTACGAAAAGTACAACAAAGCAGATTTTGGAAACACCTTACCAGGAATCTTCACCGATGAACCCAACCTCGAGGCTGCGCTCGGAACAAGAACTTCTTACCGGTGGACACCTGATCTTTTCGCCGAATTTCAAAAACGGTGGGGCTACGATCTGAGAATCAACCTCCCTTCATTGGTTGACGAAGCTGGAAACTGGAAGAAGGTGCGGCACGATTACTACACCACGCTGCTCGAAATGTTTATTGACCGTTGGGCCAAACCTTGGAGCAAATATTGTGAAGAGAATAAACTCCGCTGGACTGGTCACTACTGGGAGCATGGCTGGCCGAAGCCAACCGACGGATCAGACGAATCTTCCTTTTACCTCTATCACCAGCAACCGGGCGTTGATATGCTCGGGAACACCTATACCCCGAATGGTTTAGGTGGTCAATTCGGTAACACACGCGCCATTCGCGAACTGCACAGCGCAGCCAACCAGGCAGGTCACAACCGAATGCTTAGTGAAACATACGGAGGCGCTGGTTGGGAGATCAACTTTGCCAATTTTAAGCGTTTGGTCGACTGGGAAGTTGTTTTAGGTGTCAACTTTGTCAACCAGCATCTCTCCTATTTCACCATCAAAGGGGTTCGAAAATTCGATTATCCCCCAAGTTTTTCTTATCACGAACCCTGGTGGGACAACTACAAACCAATGGCAGATTATATCGGACGCATCTCCATGGCCATGTCATCAGGGGAACAAATCAACAAAACACTGGTACTGCAACCCAATACCACTGCCTGGAGCTACTTCTCCAGAATCGTAAAAAATGCCACCATCGATACGATCCAGGATAATTTTAAACATTTCGTATTTCTGCTCGAAAGGGCCCATTACGAATATGACCTTGGATCTGAATTGGTTTTGCGAACCATTGGATCAGTCAAAAATGGAAAGATGATTGTTGGGAACAGGGCATATAGTCTGGTTGTTATACCTGCTACAATGGAAAATCTTGACAAGAATAGCTACCAGCTACTGAAAGAATACCTGCTTCAGGGGGGAAAAATCCTATCCTTTACGCGCAACATTCCGCGGCAGGATGGGGCTGATACCAACCTGAACAACGAATTAATGACGGCATTCCCAAAACAGTGGAGTTTTTCCAAAGCGCCGGATGACGAAATTGCCAGGGTTGCCCTGAGAGACGCGGATTTTGACATCACTGAATCCTTGCCACTTGCAGGTGAATTGTATCACCAGCGCAGAGTCCTGAAAGATGGTGAACTGCTCTTCTTCGTCAATACGGACACCACACAAAACGTATCCGCCACGATTACGGGCAATGGCAAGAGCCTGATAAAGATGGATCTCGACAATGGAAGTTGTTCGCTAGTCCCAGTGAAACCTGAGAATGGTCAAATCACTTTCGATCTGGAATTGCCGCCAATCGGAAGCGTCCTCTATTTCCTGACCAAAACAAATACATCGGCAGTTTCAGCTTCAGCCATTGCTACAACAGCTGCCAACAGTTCCGAAATAGCTACTGAAAAACCTGTAACTGAACAAATTGAAACCGTCGTTAAACAGGAGGCTGACAATATTTTAGTTCTGGATTTTCTAGATTTAAAAGGGAATAAAGTTGATCTGAAGGAGACCTATTTCATGAAAGCCATGCACCAGCTTTACGATAGCAGCGGATTCAAAATGGGCAATCCTTGGCAACATAAGATTCAATACAAACAGGATTACATGGCACTGGACACCTTTAAAACAGGATCGGGTTTTGAGGTGAACTACCATTTCAATGTGGCAGCCGGGGCAGATTTAAATGCATTATCGGGTCTGGATGCAGTAATTGAACGTCCCGAATTGTGGGATCTCTATCTTAACGGGATGAAACTTACAAAATCGGATAAATGGTGGATCGACCGTGAATTCTTCCGTTTCCCGGTAGGGGGCAGCTTGAAGGCGGGACTGAATATTCTCACGCTTAAGGCAGAGAAAATGTCGGTACACGCTGAAATCATGCCGGCTTACCTTGTAGGCAATTTCAAGTTGACACCGCTTAAGCAAGGTTTTGAAGTCACCAACGGATCCTTAACTGCAATGGGTTCATGGAAATCACTGGGCTTCCCATTCTATTCGCAAAAAGTGCTCTATTCTCAGAAATACAAGACCTTGCAATCCGGAACGACATACAAACTCAGACTGAACCGTTGGAATGGTACGATGGCTGTGGTTTACCTTAATGGAGCCAAAACCGGTTTGATTACGACAGCACCCTTCGAAATGACCCTGCCGGCAAATTTAAAACCGGAAGGAAATACCATCTCGGTAGAAATAATTGGAAGCTTGAAAAACACCTTTGGTTTTCTCTACAAAAGCAGTGCAGGCAGATGGATCATAGGTCCGGGAGATTGGGATGTTGCCCCGACTTCTCTTCCATCACTCGATCAATACTTCCTCATCGATTATGGATTATATGAACCCTTCAGCCTGTTTTCGATGAATTAAAAGTGTCTTGCAACATTTCAAATATCTCCATTTGGCATCGCTCAGGGATCGGTAACCTGTTAAACATTATAAACATCATAGGCATTTATGCTTGAAAATATAATTTTCGATTTAGGAGGTGTTCTCCTGAACATTGATATGAACCAAACCAGAATGGCCTTTGCCCGGCTGGGTTGGAAAGAGGAGGATTGGAAAGGAGTCAACGGGAGGGGTAACCTGATTTTCGAAAATCTCGAAATTGGATTGGATTCGCCCACTCAATTCAGGGAGAAAATCAGGAGGCTTCTGCCTTCCATTCCGACTGATGCTGAAATTGATTTTGCCTGGAATGCCATGCTGCTGGATTTCCCGAGTGAAATTGTCAATTATCTGAACATGCTAAAAAGTAAATACCGGCTTTTCCTTTTGAGTAACACCAACGAAATACATCTTCAAAGATTCAAAGAAATTTTCGAGGGAAGTTATGGTTACTCAATTGAACGACTTTTCGAAAAATGCTATTATTCGCATGTAATTGGGCACAGGAAACCCAATTCTGAAGCTTTTAAGCTGGTTTTAGAAGATGCCGGACTCGATCCCTTGAAGACACTTTTTATCGATGATCTGAAACCCAACATCGAAACAGCTGGGTGGTTTGGAATGAAGGTACTTCACATTGAGGCCGGGACTTTGATGGAGCGGTTACCCGAATATCTTGGGAAATCTGAGGACTCCAATACTTGAGGACTTTCCCATTCCTCATCACCCCTCGGCCCCTCGGCTTCGATCGGGGACCCGGGTTCCTCGTTTACTATTGCCCTTCGACTTCGCTCAGGGACCAGTTCTACGATTCAATATATTCGCTGCAAAATAATTGAAGTTGCACTCTCCCAGTCGCCCCTTCTCCCCCTCATTTTTCCAAGTCCTCGTCCCAGTCGTCCCAGTCTTTCTCTCGTTCCCCTCACTCCTTCCTCTTCGGCTCCTTCCACTCGCCACTTTCTTTGATCAGCTTTTTCAGCTCTTCAACTGCACGCTCCGTAGAAACGTGCCGTTCTATCAATTTTTGCCCTTTGTAAAGGTTGATGGTGCCTTTTCCCGCCCCAACATAGCCATAGTCAACATCGCCCATCTCACCCGGACCATTTACGACGCAACCCATCACCCCAATCTTGAGATTTTTCAGGTGTTTGAAGTTTCTTTTTATCTCGGCCACAGTATCCCTCAAATCAAAAAGGGTGCGGCCACAACCCGGACAAGAGATAAATTCAGTTTTTGTCACCCTCATGCGACTGGCCTGCAGGATACCAAAGGATAAGTTTTTAAGTTCGTTGTATCCAATGTTCCCATCATTGGAAATCATGATACCATCACCATATCCATCGATGAAAAGTCCACCCAGATCTGTACAGGCGGCAAGCAACAGCTCCTCATAACTGTTTTTTCGGTAGGAACGGTGCAGAATAACCGGGATTTTGCAGATATGTGCATCCAGTTCCATGAAAAAAGCACGCATCTCCGCAAAACTGTTCAGGTTGTTGCTCTCCATGATCAATACCATTTTCCGCTCCCGTTTCAGTTTCTCAATGGTTTCAGGATTACGTTCCTTGAAGCGGTCGTATTCCGCCTTATTGACCCGAACGAACCGCATCTGATTGGCATAGAAGTCGTTGTATAAGTACTCCTCCAATGTCAGGATGGGATACTCTTTCCCGGATTTATCCTGGATCTGTTTTCCGTCATAAAAGTATTCGGGTTCGGTTCCGGAACTGATGGTTTTGATCTCATCAAGACTATAATTGTTCAAATTGGCAATAACAACAACAGGTTTCTTCCCACCAATATCGTTGACCGGTCGGTTGGACCGCCTTTCGTATTCGAATGGGTTGGTCTGGGCAACAAGTGGAGCTGTAATTGGGGCATGAAATTCACGATCCTTGAAAACGTTTACCAATTTTCGGGCAAATGGAATCTCATCAGCAGGATCCTCGGTTAAAGAGACCCGAATGGTATCCCCTATTCCATCTGCAAGTAACGCTCCTGAGCCAACGGCCGACTTAATACGACCATCTTCCCCCTCTCCTGCTTCGGTAACGCCGATGTGGAATGGGAAATTCATCTCTTCAAGCCTCATCCGGTAATTCATTAACCGAACGGTATAAACCATTATTCGGGTATTGCTCGACTTGATGGAGATGACAATGTTGTGATAATCTTCCGCCTTGCAAATCCTCAGAAACTCCATGACCGATTCTACAATGCCGGCCGGAGTATCCCCGTACCTGCTCATGATCCGATCTGAAAGGGATCCCTGGTTGGCGCCAATCCGAAGGGCAATTCCCTGTTCTTTACAGGAACGGATGAATGGGACAAAACGCTCTTCAATCTTCTTCAGCTCCAACCGGTACGCTTCATCCGTGTAATTATGTTGCACAAAAATAGCCCGCTTATCATAGAAATTTCCCGGATTGATCCTTACTTTGCACACATTTTTAATGGCGATTTCAGCCGCCGACGGATTAAAATGTATATCGGCACACAGCGGCTGCTGATATCCCCTGAGATCGAGCTCATTCCTAATATTTATGAGATTTTCTGCTTCACGGATCCCCTGAACTGTAACGCGAACCAAATCCGCGCCTGCATCAATGATCCTGATAATCTGATTTACCGTTTTTTCAGTATCATTGGTGTCCGTATCAGTCATGGATTGAATCCTGATCGGATAACCGGAACCCATGCTTACCGGACCAATGCTGACAGTAGCTGTCTCCTGACGTTTGTAATGCAGTAGATTATCGATGAAGTTAAAACTTTGATTCATACGCAAATAATTCATTTTGTATGATTCCCGAATCCCCGGGATAAATGACTTGAAAAAAAGATTTAGTTTATTGGAATAGATCGTATCAACCAGGCAATCCTCATCCTACCTGTTAAATCTTTCCTCATAGTCATGGCAAATTTATCCTTTTATTTTGAATAAATTTGATCCAAAATATTAACTACATGTCTGTTCTTGTTGAAGATGTTTCCAAAAGCTACGGAAGTCAGCTTGCACTCGATAAAATCTCATTTTCCGTCGAATCCGGAAGTATCATGGGAATCCTGGGACCAAACGGCGCCGGAAAATCTACATTGCTGAAAATTATTTCTGGCTATCTCCGTTCTACCTACGGTTCAGTGAAGATCAATGACCTGCAAGTTGATCCCGAAAATCCTGAAATCAAGAAATTCATAGGATACCTTCCGGAAAATAATCCGCTTTATACCGATCTTTATGTTAGGGAATATCTGGGTCTTGTGGCAGGATTTTACAAAATTCCAAACAAGAACGGCAGAATCGATGAGATGATTGAAATGACCGGATTGGGATCCGAGGTTTTCAAAAAAATAGGCGCCTTGTCGAAGGGATACCGCCAGCGGGTTGGATTGGCGCAGGCTTTGATTCATGATCCGGCATTGCTGATACTGGATGAGCCTACTTCCGGCCTTGATCCTGCCCAATTGGTCGAAATCAGACAACTGATCCGCAACATCAGCAGCAATAAAACAGTCTTATTCTCTACACATATCATGCAGGAAGTGGATGCCGTTTGCGATAGGGTACTCATTCTGAACCAGGGGAAAGTGGTGGCGCTCGAAACACCTGAAAACATTAAAAAGCTTACCTATCAAAAAATCAGAAAGATACTTATTGAATACAACGAACCGGTACCGGTTCAACTCGTTGCCACCATCAAAGGAGTCATAAAAGCCGAACAACTCGATACCAACAAATTTTTTCTGTATTCATCAAGTGAAGATCTTAGGCCTGTTCTGTTCAATCATGCAGTGACAAACAAGCTAACCCTTCTTACCCTGCACGAACAGGAATCTTCCATGGAACATAGTTTCCTTGAACTCGTTAAAGATGAGAGATTGGAGAGTTGAGAGTTGAGAGTTGAAAGTTAAAAGTTGAAAGTTGAAAGTTGAGAGTTGAAAACTTTATTTTGTTTTAACGATTAGTTTAATTTCGTATATAAAACTTTGAAATGCTTATTAAATTTTAAACTTAACGTGAGCCACGTAAAACAAATAATATAAAGCATTTGTAAAAATATCGCCACTAAGTGGCTTAATTTTCTCTTGTAAATAGTTCTAAAAAGATATAGCTGCTACGCAGCATTGTTTTATACAACGTAGTTGTTATATCTTTGTAGATAAGCATATTACAATATTTTTTAAGCAACGTAGTTGCGATATCTAAATATGCTTTAATTTTAACTGGACAATTGTGATTTAGAATTAATATCATTGTCCATTGTCAATTAGAATTAATCTCTATGAAGCTATAATAATTTCAAATCAGGTATTCTTTCAAAAAGTGTCCATTTCAATAACTATCATAACATGAAAATTTCAATCCTTCTTTTGCTGCTGATATTGTCAGCCTCAGGTACTATAAACGCCCAACTGGCAAAAAAAACCAAAGGTCAAAACAAATACCTGAGTAGCTACGATATCAAAACGCTAACCCCGGATCAGATGCCTGTCCTGCTTCCTTATAACCGCTGGATTGATCCGGCTGGTACACAAATTTTCTTTGGGAACAAGGAGCTGGAAAATCATTCCCTGGATGTAGCGCTCTCCCCGGACGAAAAGTGGCTGGCCATTGAGGGTCGATACGAGGTAGTGATGATAGCCACCTCCTCAAAAAAGATTGTTGCCACCTTCCAATTGAGCAATTACTTCAAGAATCAGGTCCAAATGAATTCTTTTTCAGGAATTTGTTGGAGGCAAGAAGGTGATCTAAGCCAGCTCTTCTGGGGTGCAGGCGGTAAAGATGGATCAGGAGTGGTTAAAGCCACCTGGAGCAATGGAAAATTTTCAGATGCAGAATACATCCCAGTTGAAAAGGAGTCACCCGCCAAAATGTCACTGGTTAACGAGGTGCTCTTCCGCCATGAATCCGGGACACCCGCGCTATATGTTGTATTAAATGGCAACAACACCGTGTTGAAAATGAATACAGATACAAAAAAGACCATCTGGACCACTCATGTTGGGGTCGCCCCATTTGGAATCACCATGGCCAACGGGAAAATTTATGTCACCAACTGGGCTGGAAACCAGCCGGAGGCAAATGATCCCAATGTTGCTGGGGTGCCCTGGGGAAGCGCCAAAGTGAATGACCTGAACGGCGCTACCCGGGAAGGAACTGTTTCTGTTCTTGACCCCGCCACAGGTGCTGTTTTAAAAGCGATCCCAGTAGGTTTGCATCCAAATGACCTGATTCATTCTTCCGATGAAAAATTTGTCTATGTCTCCAATGCGAACAGCGACCAGGTCAGCGTGATTTCAACGACAAGAGATGCGGTGACCGAGACAATTTCAGTGAGACTAAATGCAGAAGAGAATTCGTACTGGGGTGATTCGCCCAATGGCCTGGCACTCTCGAAAGACAACAAGAAGCTATATGTTTGCAATGGCCTCGACAATGCGTTGGCCGTAGTTTCCCTGGGACAAAAGTCGGCGGTTGGCGCAACAGAAGCGGAAAGCCGGGTTAACGGATTTATTCCGACCGCAGCCTATCCTGCAGCAGCTGCAGTTTCGAATGAAAATCTCATTTATGTGGCCAATCTCGAAGCATCGGGCTCTTCGATCCCATTTTACACCGAAGGATCTAAAAAACCAAAATACAATTCGCACAAGGAGATGGCTTCAGTCTCTGTCATTCCAATACCGGATAATAAGTCATTAAAAAATTTCACGGAAAGGGTAGAAGCCGCCAATTTTCAATTCAGGATTGATCTGACGGCAAAACTCCCCAGGAAAAATGCAAAACCGGTTCCGGTTCCTGAAAGGGTTGGTGAGCCATCGGTGATCAAGCACATTCTCTATGTTATCAAAGAGAACAGAACATATGACCAGGTTTTGGGTGACATGAAAAAGGGCAACGGCGATTCGACCCTGACTGTATATGGAAGAACCGTTACCCCAAACTCCCACCAGCTTAGCAATCAGTATATTTTGATGGACAACTACCATGCATCAGGCAAATGTTCGGCTGAAGGACATCAGTGGACAGATGCATCCATTGTTACTGATTACGTCGAAAAATCTGTTCGGGCCTGGCCTCGCAGCTATCCGCATGTTCAGTACGATGCCCTTGTATACTCCCCAACTGGCTTTATCTGGGACAACGCATTGGCCCACGGTAAAAAAGTACGGATTTACGGCGAAGCCTGTCTTTGCGATTTCGGTCCAAACCAAACATGGAGTTCCATCTACCGTGATTTCCTCAACCACAAGAAACTTGAATTCAAGAATAAAACGACCATTCAACCGGTTGAAGCAATCTTAAGTCAAAATTTTCCCTCCTCCGACAACCATCTGGTCTCAGACGTCCAAAGGGCTGACCTGTTCATCAAAGAGTTGCAGGAATATGAAAAACTAGATGGCGATCAACTTCCTGAACTAATGGTGATGGCGCTTTCCAACGATCATACCACCGGAACCCGGCCCGGTCAGCCAACACCGCGTGCCATGGTTGCTGACAATGATCTTGCCCTCGGACAGATTGTCGAAGCCCTTTCCAAAAGTAAGTACTGGAAGAATACGGCAATTTTCGTGACTGAAGATGATTCGCAGGATGGGTGGGACCATGTTTCTGCATATCGTACGGTTGGTATGATCATTAGTCCGTATACCAGGAGCGCAAGTATCATTCACACCAATTATAACCAGGTCTCCATGGTACGGACTATTGAACAAATTCTTGGAATTCCTCCGATGAATGTGATGGATGCTACCGCTATGCCCATGTTTGATTGCTTCACGTCAAAGGCAGATATTACCCCATACAAAGCGCTAATGAACGAAATACCCCTGGATGAGATGAATCCTGATCTTCGTAGCTTAAAGGGTACCGCCCTTCACTATGCCAAAAGAAGCATGGAACCTCAGTTTGATGGGATCGATGATGGGGATGAAGATCTTTTTAACCGGATCCTATGGTTTGCGGCCAAAGGTAATGCGAAGTATCCTCACATAAACAAGTGACTATAGTCACTTGTTTTTTCAAAGATAAAATTTTACATTTGCGCTGTGGACGGATTTGATTGATTGCAACCACGGAAAAAAATGCTAAAACAAAGTGTATTGACTTCCCCTTCAATCATCCATCCCACTAAGTTTTACATCCGTCGCCTTAAAAAAGTGACATAATAATTTAACCTATGGGATATCTATTTACTTCAGAATCAGTATCAGAAGGTCATCCGGATAAAGTTGCTGATCAGATTTCGGATGCAGTATTGGATGCATTTCTTGCTTACGATCCGAAATCAAAAGTAGCTTGCGAAACGATGGTCACTACCGGACAGGTGATTCTTGCCGGTGAAATCAAATCAGAAACCTATGTCGATGTCCGCGAAGTGGCCAGAAAGGTCATCAACAAAATCGGTTATACCAAAGCTGAATACCAGTTCGATGGAGACTCTTGCGGTGTTCTGACCGCCCTCCATGAGCAATCACCCGACATCAACCGGGGCGTAGAACGCTCTGAATTGGAAAACCAGGGAGCCGGCGATCAGGGCATGATGTTTGGTTACGCCTGTAGCGAGACCGATAACTTCATGCCTTTACCCCTTGAACTTGCCCATGCGCTGCTCAAAGAGCTGGCAAAAATCCGCAAGGCGGGCAAGGTAATGAAATACCTTCGCCCGGATGCAAAGTCACAGGTAACCATCGAATATGACGACAACAACCAAGCAGTAAAAGTTCATACCATTGTGATCTCTACACAACATGATGATTTCGATGCAGATGATGTTAGAATGCTTGCCAAAATCAAGGATGATGTTCAAAATATACTGATACCGGCCACCAAAGCAGTACTTCCTGTTCGTCTGCAGAAACTCTTCGAACCCGGATATATTTTGCACGTCAATCCTACCGGGAAATTCGTTATCGGCGGACCGCACGGAGACAGTGGGCTTACCGGACGCAAAATTATTGTTGACACCTACGGAGGACGCGGAGCCCACGGAGGAGGTGCCTTTTCGGGCAAAGATCCATCAAAAGTGGACCGTTCGGCCGCCTATGCTGCCCGCCACATTGCTAAAAATATTGTTGCAGCAGGTGTAGCCGGAGAAATTTTAGTACAACTTGCTTATGCCATTGGTGTAGCCCAGCCTGTCAATATCTATGTTAATACGTATGGTTCTGCCAAGGTGAACCTTCATGACAACGAAATAGCAGACAAAATTTCGGCCTTGTTCGATCTTCGCCCCTATGCCATTGAGCAGCGTTTAAAACTGCGTAATCCGATCTACGAGGAGAGCGCATCCTATGGCCACATGGGTCGTACTCCACGGAAGGTGACCAAAAAATTCGAATCGGCCTATTTCGGCAACATCGAGAAGGAGGTAGAATTGTTTACCTGGGAAAAACTCGATTACGTCGAAAAGATCAAATCTGCCTTCGGATTATAAGTATCCGATATTCCCGCTATTAAAAGTCCCGTTGCAAACCAATGCAGCGGGACTTTCTTTTTGATCCTTTCTTTTTCTCCTTTTTTTGCCTTAACTTATGGTATAATTTTTTTCACCACAAAGGACACTACGGATGCACCAAGGACACAAAAACAGATTCCAGAATGCTCCCAATTTATAGCCTTTGTGTTTTACTTTGAGACCTTAGTGGTAAAATAGAAACTGCTTCCAATCGGATAAATTTTTCAACTGACCGAAAACAGGTCGAATAGTTTGAGGTCACATTTTGTGACTTCAAACGACAGAGAGCAATGAAAATGAACCGAATAAATTTAAACATCTACAAAATGGAACTTCAACTAATTTAAAACAAAATTCACGAGATTAGGGGACAGAGAGTGATGATCGAATTCGACCTGGCTAACATGTACGGTGTCGACACAAGAAGTTTAAAACAGGCGGTTAAAAGAAACATAAGCCGTTTCCCTTCTGACTTCATGTTTGAACTTACCAGAACGGAGTGGGACAGTTTGATATCACAATTTGTGATATCAAACCGGGGTGGCAACAGATTCTTGCCATACGCATTTACGGAACAAGGTGTCGCTATGCTCTCAAGTGTCCTTAGGAGTGAAACACCCCTCGGCTACGCTCGGGGACCCGGATTCCTCATCACCTATTGCCCTTCGACTTCGCCCAAGATGCTACTTTGCTTAAACCAGTAACATTTCAAACATTTCAAACATTTCAAACATTTCAAACATTTCAAACATTTCAAACATTTCAAACATTTCAAACATTTCAAACATTTCAAACATTTCAAACATTTCAAACATTTCAAACATTTCAAACATTTCAAAC
>JALOCD010000104.1 GCA_023228025.1 Prolixibacteraceae bacterium
CATTTCAAACATTTCAAACATTTCAAACATTTCAAACATTTCAAACATTTCAAACATTTCAAACATTTCAAACATTTCAAACATTTCAAACATTTCAAACATTTCAAACATTTCAAACATTTCAAACTATTTTATGCTCCTCGACGATCTCCTTTCCCTCTTCTACCCCCGTCTATGTGCGGGATGCCACACGACCCTGGTGCGCGGTGAAGAGATCCTGTGTCTGGGCTGTCTGGCCGATCTTCCCAAAACGGGCTACGAAAAAAAAGCCGATAATCCAGTGACGCAACTTTTCTGGGGAAGAATAGATATAAAAATGGCCACTTCATTTTGCACCTTCGACAAAGGCGGAGTCATGCAACATCTCATGCATCAATTAAAATACCAGGGAAGGAAAGATATAGGGGAAAAACTTGGGTTCCTGTTGGGAGCCGATTTGATACAATCACCGCCCTACCGGGAAATTGATTTGGTTATGCCCGTTCCACTGCATCCCAAAAGGGAACACAAAAGAGGCTACAACCAAAGCGCCGCGCTAGGCAAAGGAATCGCCGAAGCAATGGGAATAACAATCCTGGAGGGCAATCTAGTCCGCAATCGCTATTCAGACAGCCAAACCAACAAAGGAAGATTTGAACGATGGGAAAATGTAAAAGAACTGTTTGGAGTCAAATTCCCCGAAATGTTGGAGGACAAACATATCCTTTTGGTTGATGATGTCGTTACTACCGGCTCAACATTGGAAGCCTGCGTACAGGTACTACTTAAGATACCTGGCACTAGTGTCAGTATCGCTACTCTGGCATGCGCCTAACAATATTACACAGAGATACACAGAGAATAAAGTTAAAATAAACAGATCACAGAGAAGTCCAATTGGCATTAGTATTTCAAGGACAAAATCAAAATTCAGAAACCGTTAATGGACAAAATTTGAAATTGATACCGATTATATAAATCTTATTTTCCTAAGCGATCTTAGTAGAAATTTAACATATACTTGAAACCTCAATCTTATTATCTTATTCTATGAAAATTGAATACAACAATCTCTACACACATTTTATCTTCACAACGCTTCATCGGATTCCGTCAATTCCAGAAAATCACAGGGAAGAGATTGAAAAATATTTAACAGGAATTATCAGGAACCATGATTGTCAACTTTATGCAATATACGCCAATCCAGAACATGTACATTTCCTTGTTTCCCGTTCACCTGCAATTTCAGAAGAATCATTGGCCAATATTATTGAATCGAGTTCGGAGATATTTATTAATAGGAAAAAACTTTGCAAAGGAGTTTTCAAATGGCAGGATAGTTGTTCGGGCTTTTCTGTATCAAAATCTGATGTCGACAGGGTTTGCCAATACATCTTGAACCAGGCAGTACATCATCGAAAGATTAGTTTTTCAGAAGAATATGAGTCATTCCTGAAATTTTATCAGAAAACAATCGTCCCCAAATAAGATAATAAGATTTGGGATGTCAAGGGGGACTGGCTTTCTACTAAAATCACTTAGGAAAATAAGATTTTATATGATCATGATTTAAGCGGAAAAGAATGATTTAGGTACTGTAGCAAAGTATTTCAAAATTTACACAAGTTAGATCTTATTCAATCATGCAATCTTAATAAAATACATTTGCATGACTGAGACAGAATCATTTCATCTTATTTTTTGGATACGGAATAATATAATAAAATTGGGTTGTCAAGGGGTCTGGCTTTCTACTAAGATCACTTAGGAAAATAATATTTTATATAATCTTGATTTATGCAGAAAAGAAGGATATAGGTACTGTAGGCAGGTATTATCATATTTTACATCAGGATAAATCTTATTCAATCAGGCAATCTTAGTAGAAAACAGATGCCTTACAGAGACAGAATCTTATTAGCTTATTTATACTTCTCCCCATTTATACCCATCATTCACAATCCCAGCCAAATCCAAAACCCTATTAACCACTGTATCCACCAAATCATCAATATTCATCGGCAAACTGTAGAAAGAGGGAGACGCGGGCATTACAATAGCGCCAGCTTCGGTTAGCGTCACCATGTTGCGAAGGTGGATCAAATTATAGGGGGTCTCCCTGGGTACCACAATCAATTTGCCACGCTCCTTTAACATTACATCGGCAGCACGGGTAATCAGGTCGTCAGAAACTCCTGAAGCAATCCTACCCAATGTTCCCATGGAACAGGGAATAATCACCATGGTATCATAACCTGCCGATCCTGAAGCAAACGGGGCATAGAAATCATGGGGATCAAAGACCTTAAAAGGAAAGCTATCCGCCTCAAAACGTTCCTTCAACTCATACGCCCAAATATCCAGGGCGTTCTTAGAAAAGACCACAGAACAATTTTCAATTGGAGTCGAGGTACATTTCAGCTTCGCCAAAAATCTTTTGGCATAGACCGACCCGCTGGCGCCTGTAATGGCCACGACAATTCTTTTACCCATGCCTCTATTTTTCAAGCCGCTGGTTTTATCTTATCAATAATCAGATCATCTTCCTTCCCGGCTTTGGTTAAAGTCTCCCTGGCATTATCAATATAACGAATTGCTTCAAAATAATATTCACTTCTAATTTTATCCTGGTCAGTAGTACCCATATTGGTAAATTTTTACAAGTTACGATTTTAATGATGCTTTATTTAAGAGCGCAATAAATACTCCTGACTCAGTTTAAACGCAAAAAACAGAGGATCTACTCGAATAGGAAGATGTGGTTTTTAACTGCAATTTTTTATGAAAACAAACCAATACTCAAATCTGCGAGTTAAATAGTCAGGCTACTTTGCTTTTGATGATAATTCCGTATTTTAATATTTCATCTACGACCGGGTTACTCTGATTAAAATCACCAATCAGAAATGGGTGGGGCTCAATCCTCAAATCAATTTTTCTACGAAGTTTCATTAAATCAATTTGAGTGTCAATAATATCTACTACATTACTAACAACAATCGCAATATCAATATCACTATCATCATGGTTAGTCCCTTTTGCAAAAGAGCCAAAAAGTATTGCTTGCCTAACGCTGTACTTGGTACTTATTGAATCTATGTAAGCGCCTGCTATTCTGAGAGCTTCTCCTTTGTCCATGATTGCAGCATTTTAATTTTATCTATCCATTCGGAAGTGAACACTAATGTACACTTTCTGTAGAAAGCTTCTTTGTAGCTATCATACCTTGCGTTCATATTGAACGTTGAAATTGTATCAAGCCAATCTAAATGTTCTTCAGAAAATAACAACCCGGAAAGCTGTGCCAATTTAGTCAGATCATGCGAAAATGGAGCATGTTCGGATATTTTTTTCACAACAGCAGCCTTTAATAATCTCTCAATAACAATATGCCCGATAAACAACGACCAATGATAATCCTTTGAACGAAAAAGATTCATCATTGTAACAAAATCTTTGTCAGAAGTATTAATCCAATGATTATAAGTTTTCTCTATATCAACTTTATTTTTCAAACCCGGATTTTTAATCAAAGTTAATCAAATCTTTTGAATGTTTGGTTACAGCCCAGGCAACATCCGTACAGACGATGCATTCATTCAATTCCTACACAAAATGCTCCTGGTATCAAGCGTATTGTCTTTGTATGCAACCTCTTCCCAATAGCACCGGCCCCCTTGCCGCAAGGCAAAAAAAAAACCTCCCCGAAGGGAGGTTTTAAATAGAAAACTATCGATTTGATAAGATGTCAATTATAATACGTGAGCCATCTCAACTTTGTTGTTGATACCAGCAGTAGCAGCTGGCCAAGCGGCTGCATCATCAACACCCATTGTTCCAGCAGGAGCAACAGCCCATTGAAGTTTCGCATCAGTGTCGCCAAACATCTTAACAGAAAGCAAAGTAGCTGCACCAGCACCAATCTTAACAGCGTCAAGATCAATTGCCAAAACAGGAGCTGTGTACAAAGCAACATAAGCTTTCAGTGAAGAAAGGGCAGCGGAGGTGATTGTGCACTCAACATAAGTAGTTGTAATTGTTGCAGCGATTGCATTGGTATAAGTAGCGCTCAATTTATTTGCGCTAATGCTGATTGTTGGGTTGCCAGAAACAGTTTTGGTAACATAAGAAGCAAAGTTAGCAGCTGTAAGAGCTGTGTTACCAGTAACTGTCAAAGTTGCCATTTTGTCTGTTGAAGTTGTCAAAGAGGTCAATGCAGTATTGTTGGTAACAACTACAGTTGAACCAGGACCACCTTCATAATGGGCATGACCCAGTGTAAGACCTGTCAATGCAACATTGTTACATGCATTAATTGTAAATGAATTACAAACACCAGCAGTTGTAACAGAAGTTAAAGTAGCAACACCATTCAGGTTAACTGATTCAATGCTACCTGCAGTAGAAACTGTTGTCAGGGCTACGTTGGCTGCAGTAGCAGAAACAGCGCCCATTGCACCAGCAGGCATAGGAACAGTAGTGACAGTTTTACCTGTGACACTTGCTGTGATAACTGTAGGATATCCTGCAAGGGCAACCAGTCTGTTAGCGGCACCTAAAGTCAAATATTTAACAGAACCAAGTGTTGGGGCAATAACCCAGTCGTGTTTTGCCAAAGTTACAGTTTCTGCGTTGGAAGTAAGTGCACCAGCAGCATAAGCTGGCAATACAAGTGTTTTAGGACCAGCGGTTGACAAACCAACAGTACCGTCGTTGAATTTTGTAAGATCAACTGTTCCAGCAGTTCCTGTGCTGATTGAAAGACCACCTGTTGCTGTAACCAAATTAGAAAGATTAATGGATGTTCCAAGAACACCAGTAATACTACCTGCACCAGTAATACCTGTAGCGGCAGAAAGGTCAATCGTAGCAGCAGCTGTAGTAGATGCAGATACAACCAAACCGGCAGGATAGGTAGCAGAACCAAGTTTGATGTTGGTTGCTTTTGCAGCAGTCAAAGAGGCAACGCCACCAGCCAATGTAACATCAGTAGCCAATGGGAAAACTACAGTTCCAAGACCAATACCATCACCAACTGTACCGGAAACAGCAACATTTGGGAAGTTGATGGAGGTAGTTCCAAGAGGAGAAGTAGCTGCAACAACAGCTTTGTTGGTCAATACAAGGTTACCGGCAGGAACTGAAACAGCGCCAACTTTTTGCAAAGAGGTAGATGCGTAAGCTCCGTCATAGTTTAATGTAAGCGTACCACCTACGTTGTTCAATGCAGTAAGATTGATGTCTGTACCATTAGCTTTTGCACCACCAGTTACAGTCATGGCGCCTTTAACGGAAACCAAAGCAGAGAGGTCAATTGCATCACCTACTGCAAAATTAATAGTAACAATACCTGTACCAATAACTGCTGTAACTTTTTGGGTAATCGTAGTAACATTAGCAAGCTGAGCTGCAGTGATAGCGGCCTTATTGATTGTCAGGTTACCATTGATGATTCCCAACTGGGCTATTTTAGCCATGAAGAAAGTTACTTCAGCATCGGTGGTGAGAGAAACGTCACCATTGTACATGTTGCTGTTTTGAAGCAAAATAGCCAAAGTTGCGTTGGCTTGAGCCAAAGAAACCTTCAAACCGTCAACTACCAGTTTGGTAGCAGCTTGGTCTGTAGAGGCAGTAGCAAGAGCGGCAAGAATGTTGGTAGATTGTACAGCCAGAGCAGCGTTTGCGGCAGCAGCAGTAGCAGCGTCAGTGGCAGCTTGAGCAGCAGCATTGGCATCAGCAGTTTGAGATGCAGCAGCAAATGCAGTTAATTGGGCAGCCAGAGCAGTTGACTGAGCAGCCAAATCAACCAATTTTTGAGCGTTAACAGCAATCGCGGTAGCGTTAGCGGCAACATTGGTCTGTAAAGCAGCAACGGCAGCAGCCAAAGCTGTTTCCTGAACACCAATGGCAGCCAACTGAGCAACAACATCTGTTACTTTTGTATCAAGTGCCGTCAGTTTTGCGATCTCTGAGTTGGTATTGGCAATCAAGGTAGCATTGTCAGTAGCAACTTTAGCAACCAATGCAGCCAAATCAGTTTTCAAACCGTCAACAACAGCTTTGGTGGCCGTACCAGAAGCGGCAACAGCATTCAATGTAGTTGTTAAGGCATCAACTTTTGCCGTAATTGCAGTCAAACCTGTAGACAAAGCGGTGATAGATGCAGTTGTAGGAAGACCGGCAACTGCTGTCTGAAGTGCAGTAACCTGTGATTTCACAGCGCTCATGTCTGCAACCAAAGATGTAACACCTGCAACCTGGGTAGCAAGTGCATCCAGTTTGGTGTTCAATTGTTTGAAATCATCTGCATACTTGTTGCAAGATGAAGCAAAAATTGCAACGACCATCAAGATAGCCCCTGCTCTTTTAAGGAAATTCATAGTACCCCCTGTTTTCATAATTTTTGTTGTTTTTGATGAATAAATAAAATCTCTAGTTTTCATAAAATAATCGTAAAAATTCTCTGTTTTTAATCGATTTTTGTTTTTAATTATTTAAATGTTAATTGTTTATAAGAACGAATTGAGCTTAATGTGAATCAATTACCATCCCGGTTAGATTCAGGAACGCCAATTTAGGCACAATAATATCCATAAAATTTTAATATTCCTAATATTTTCAGCCTATTCCTTTATATTTTAAAGTACTAAACACTAAATAATCAAAGGTTGTTCTATGCGGATGTTCAAAAAGAAAGTTAGGTTACTTTACTAACTGTGACAAAACATAAAAAACCATTGCGTCTAAGTGTTAGATGTTCAAAAAGGGCTATAGGTTGCTTTGGTTGTTAAAAAAAGATGAAAAAATAATAATTTTTGTAAAAAATATGGAAAAACCTTAATCAAATTTGAGAAACCCTTATACAACAAGGACTTATAAATTCATTCCAATGAACAATGTTAGAGAGAACTTTTCAATAAACCAAATTTTTGAGGCCATTTTTGCACAAAATTGAATTGGTTTTTGGCGAATGGTTATATTAAAATGTTGGAGGTTGTTCTTCGCTGATTGTGAGGAAGGACTAGGACGACTGGGACGACTGGGAAGAAGGGGACGAATCACAAGAAATAGGGTAACAGCAAACCATAAAATCGATTATAATCGTTTCTGATTAATTATTTTCTCGCAATCAGAATCATATAAACCTTATTTTAATCAAGAACAGCTTAAATTCTGATCATATAAATCTTATTTTTTCTGATAATCTTAGTAGAAAGAGGATAAATGAGGTGACCCAAATCTTATTATCTTATTTGGAGAAACCAACTCTCAGTATTTTGTTTCTTCCGCCCGATCCCTAAATTCAAATTCTATCACCATCTGTTCGCGGGCGTTAATCGTACAAATCTTCCTTTTTTCTACTAAAATTACTTGATAAAATAAGGTTTAATTTTATCTGTACAGTCTCTCCGTCCTAGTCGTCCAAGTCGTCCCAGTCGCCCACTTCATCCCAGTCGTCCTAGTCTTTTCGTTAATCCCTCCCCAACCGGTTCAATGCCTGTTCAATTCGGGCAATGGTTTCATGTTGCCCGATAATCTCACAAATCTCAAAAATATCGGGGCCATAGCTCCCTCCAACAAGGCACAAACGGAGTGAATTCATAATGGCGCCAAAATTCCATCCCTTTTCAGTTACAAATTGAGAAAAGGGATCTTTAATTTCAGGAGCATGCCAGGTTTTCAAGTTATTAAGGAATACAGCTATTTCGCCCATCATTTCCGGAATGCCGTCTTTCCAACGTTTGCTGACGATTTTTTCGTCATACGATTCGGGCGCCTGAAAAAAGAAGAACCCCTGGTCCCAGATTTCATTCACAAAATGACAGCGTTCCTTAACGAGACCAGTCACCCGAACGACCAAGTGGAATGGCACATTCACGCCTTTGCTTTCCAGGTATGGCAGGAAAAGGCCGGCAAGCTCCTCATCAGAATGGCGTATCAGGTATTGGTGGTTGAACCACTTGGTCTTCTCCGGATCAAATCTTGAGCCTGATTTTCCCACCCTTTCGAGCGAAAAACTGTTGATCAGCTGATCCATAGAGAAGATCTCCTGTTCCGTACCAGGATTCCAGCCCAAAAGTGATAGCATGTTGATAAATCCATCCGGCAGGTAGCCATCTTCACGATAGCCTCTGGAAATCTCACCTGTTTCAGGATCTTTCCATGCAAGTGGAAAAACCGGAAAACCCATCTGGTCGCCATCGCGTTTGCTTAGCTTTCCCTTGCCAACAGGCTTTAGTATCAACGGCAGATGCGAAAACTGAGGCATTGTATTCTCCCAACCAAAGGCACGGTACAACAATATGTGCAAAGGCACCGATGGTAACCACTCTTCACCGCGAATGACGTGGGTGATCTCCATCAGGTGGTCGTCGACCACGTTGGCCAGGTGGTAGGTGGGCATTCCGTCACTTTTGAAAAGCACTTTGTCATCGAGCTGATCGGTATTGAACTGCACATGCCCGCGTATCAAATCAGTCTCTTCGACCACCAAATTTTCAGGCATCCTGAAACGCACCACATGAGGAGTCCCGGAGGCCAGAAGTTTTTCACAATCACTTTTCGACAGGGATAAAGAGTTGTTCAATCCTGCTCGGGTGGCATTGCTGTAAGTGAACGTCTCACCAGCTGATTCGGCCTTCTTTCTCAATGCCTCCAGCTCGTCCGCCGTGTCGAAAGCATAGTAAGCATGACCCGAATCAATCAACTGTTGCGCATAAGTACCGTATAGCTCTTTCCGCTCGCTTTGACGGTAAGGGGCATGCACACCTCCTTCGCGCGGGCCCTCATCGATTTTTATACCGCACCAGTCAAGCGCCTCCATAATGTACGCTTCAGCGCCCGGAACATATCGTGTCTGATCTGTGTCTTCAATCCTTAGCAGGAAATCGCCTCCATGGTGTTTGGCAAAGAGATAGTTGAACAAGGCTGTGCGCACGCCACCAATATGGAGCGGGCCAGTGGGGCTGGGTGCAAAGCGGACGCGTATTTTAGGGGCCATCGTGATTGTTTTTAATTATTTACAGTTAATTGTACCGGAGGCGGACGGAGAAATGACGGAGAGACGGAAAAATGATGGAAAGACGGAGAAATGACTGGAGTTGAGTTCTCTCCGTCATTTAGTCTCTCCGTCATTCTTCCGTCATTCTTCTACTTAATCACAATATTGACAATCTTCCCCGGCACCACAATGATCTTTACAATTGTATTGCCTTCGGTCCATTTTTTGGTCAGATCGCTTTTCAGGGCCGCATCCTCAACTTCTTTGGATGAAAGGCCGACCAGCAATTCGAGTTTGAACCTTACTTTTCCATTGAAAGAGACCGGGTACTCTACAACTTCCTCCGTTAGGCAGGCAGGATCAAACTGTGGCCATGAGGAGGTTCCAACACTAAGGGAATTTCCGTTCAAAGTCCACAGCTCTTCGGCCAGGTGAGGAGCAAAAGGCGCTAACACCTTGTAAAAAGTATTTGCAGTTTCAGATGTAACCGTTCCAACTTTGTAGCAATGGTTGGTAAATACCATCATCTGCGAAATGGCCGTATTAAACTTCATATCCTCCACATCATCCCCTACCTTTTTGATCGTCTGATGCAAAATTTTCAAAGTCTCCTTTCTTTCCGTAATCTCCGTCAGATTGTTTGGCTCTCCAAAGAAAGCAGCTACCCTTCGCAAAAAATTATAGACACCCTTCACACCATTTTCTGTCCAGGGTTTGGTTGCATCGAGCGGACCAATAAACATCTCATAGAGCCGCAGGGAATCGGCGCCGAATTTCTCGACAACATCATCCGGGTTCACCACATTTTTCAATGATTTGGACATCTTGGCCACAATCTGGTGCAACTCCTCTCCCGTTTCGGTATGGGAATATTTGCCCTCCTTTTCCATTACCAGGTCGGATGGGACTTTGGAGCCGGAGGCTGTTTCATAGGCAAATGCCAGGATCATTCCCTGATTGTACAGTTTCTGGAAAGGCTCATTGGTCGAAACGATTCCCAGATCAAAAAGCACTTTGTGCCAAAAACGGCTGTACAAAAGGTGCAACACGGCATGTTCGGCCCCCCCGACATAAAGGTCGACCGGCATCCAGTAATTCTCTTTGGCTTTGGCGAAGGGGGCTGAATCATTTTTCGGGTCGATAAACCGCAGGTAATACCAGCAGGAACCTGCCCACTGGGGCATGGTATTGGTTTCGCGGCGCCCTTTCCGACCATTGGTATCTGTTACGTGAAGCCACTCCCCTGCATTGGACAGAGGAGATTCACCGGTCTCACCAGGTTGGTATTTTTCAACTTCAGGCAACTGTAAAGGAAGTTCGGCATCGTCTAACAGTGAAACTTCCCCATCTTCCCAATGGATGACGGGAAACGGCTCGCCCCAGTAACGTTGACGGCTGAAGAGCCAATCGCGCAGTTTGTAATTGACAGTTGCTTTTCCCAATCCTGCGCTTTCCAGCCATGAAGTAACCTGCTCAATTCCTTTTTCTTTGGACAGACCATTGATATCGATTCCAATATTTTTGTTTACAGAATTAATGTAAGCCCCATCTTCGCTCCAACACGCTTCACCATTAAGAACTTTCTTTCTCAATTCTTCATTGACACTGTTTCCCGGATCCAAAATGCAGATAATGGGGAGATTGTATGTTTGTGCAAATTCAAAGTCGCGGTGATCGTGGGCCGGCACTGCCATGATGGCTCCGGTTCCGTAACCCATCAGAACGTAATCGGCAACCCAGACTGGAATTTTTGCGCCATTTAACGGATTGATCGCGTAACATCCGGTAAATACACCTGTTTTGCCTTTCGCCAGGTCGGTCCGGTCGAGTTCGCTTTTCATCGCTGCACTGGTAATATAGTCAGCCACAGCGCTCTTTTGAATGACTGAAGTAATTTCAGAAACGAGCTCATGTTCAGGGGCAACCACCATGTAAGTCGCACCAAATAGGGTGTCGGGTCGGGTGGTGTAAACCCTCAATTTTTTGTCCGATCCTTCCAGCGCAAAATCTACCTCTGCCCCGGTTGAGCGTCCGATCCAGTTGCGCTGCATCTCCTTGACCCCTTCGGGCCAGTCGAGGTCATCAAGACCCTCAAGCAATCGTTCGGCATAATGTGGTATCCGTAGCATCCACTGTTTCAGGAAACGGCGTTCTACCTCTTTGGTGCCGCACTTCTCGTGTGAACCGTCGTTTAAAACCTCCTCGTTTGCGCATACAGTTTTGCAGGTACGGCAATACCAGACCTGTGCTTCCCCATAGTAAGCCAGGCGCTTCTGATCGACATATTCCCGGACGGCTTTCTTGCCATCTTTGGTAATTTCATCTGGAATGGTTAATTCGCTGATGTGCCTTCCTCTCCCGGCTAAGGCATCAAACCATGTGTTATACAATTTGGTAAAGATCCATTGGGTCCATTTAAAATAGGAGGGATCGGTTGTATTTATTTCGCGGTCCCAGTCATAACTCAGACCAAGTGACTGAATTTGACGTCTGAAATTGTCGCAATTCTTTTGGGTGGTTTCGGCAGGATGCGTACCGGTCTGGATGGCATATTGCTCAGCAGGCAATCCAAATGCATCCCAACCCATCGGGTGGAGAACATTGAAACCTTTGCTCCGCTTGTAACGGCAAACGATATCGGTGGCGGTATATCCCTCAGGATGTCCTACATGGAGTCCTGCACCCGAAGGATAGGGGAACATGTCGAGACAGTAAAATTTCGGCTTCGAAAAATCGTCAGTTGTCTTGAAACTATTGTTATCAGCCCAGTACTGCTGCCATTTGGCTTCAATCTCTTTGAAATTATAATCCATCGGGTTTTGAACTTATTGTGCGTAAAAGTGTGGTGCAAAATTAAGATTAATATCCTAAAAAGAGATATGAGTTATGAGTTATAAGATATGAGTGAAGTCATTTGGTGAATTGTATTCTTTGCTTCAACGGGGATAAATATGAATAACCACAGGTTTAGCGACAAAGGAGCGATACCCCGGCTAATGAAAAGCATGAATCTAAACACTACCCGACAGTTCACTTTTTTAAACTTTGCAAAAAAATCCCTTTTCTCTTTCGAAATGAAATCAAAATCCACTCATTACAGGCAAATTCTACTCAAAATTTGAAAGTACTCTAAAACTTTGATTCTCTAAGAATTAATGATAAAATTCACATTCAATAACGGATATCGGAATTAAAATTCAATTACTTTTGGCTATTGATTTTTCTAAACAAAACATCTAAAAAAATTAAACATGAACGCCGGAATCGATAAATTTATGGAGGAGCTGAAATCCCGCACTCCGGGAGAAAACGAGTTCCACCAGGCAGTAAGAGAGGTTATTGAGACTGTTTGGGATGTCTACGTTGCCAATCCAAGATACAAACAGGCTAAAATATTGGAGCGCATGGTTGAGCCTGAGCGTACCATCATGTTCCGCGTACCCTGGATGAACGATCTGGGGGAAGTCGAGATTAACAGAGGCTACAGGGTAGAGTTCAACAGTACTTTGGGCCCCTACAAAGGCGGGTTAAGGTTTCACAAGAGTGTCAACCTAAGCATTTTGAAATTCCTCGGTTTCGAACAGACCTTCAAAAACAGCCTTACAACACTTCCTATGGGAGGAGGTAAAGGTGGTTCTGATTTCAGCGCCAAAGGAAGAAGCGACAACGAAATCATGCGTTTTTGCCAATCTTTTATGACAGAGCTTTTTCGCCATATCGGTCCGAATACAGACGTTCCTGCAGGGGATATCGGCGTTGGAGGGCGTGAAATCGGGTATCTGTTTGGACAGTACAAACGGATACGGAATGAGTTTACAGGAGTGTTAACAGGTAAAGGCCTGGGCTGGGGCGGATCGCTCATTCGTCCGGAAGCAACCGGATTTGGCGCTGTATATTTCGTCCAGCATATGCTCAAAGAGATGGGCAAAGAACTGGAGGGGAAAACTGTCTCCGTTTCCGGTTTCGGCAATGTTGCCTGGGGCGCTATTACAAAAGTCGCTGAACTTGGCGGCAAAGTTGTGACAATCTCAGGACCTGATGGATACATCTACGATCCTGCCGGGATATCCGGACACAAAATTGATTACCTGCTCGACCTCCGTGCCACAAACAATGATGTTGTGGCCCCATATGCCGAGGAGTTTGGTTGCCATTTCTTTCCCAATGCAAAACCCTGGGAACAAAAGGTCGATATCGCACTCCCATGCGCTTGTGAAAACGAACTTGATGAAGCTGATGCGAGAAATCTTGTTGCCAATGGCTGCTTCCTGATTGCTGAAGTATCCAACATGGGATGTACTGCCGGAGCCGTCAATTACTTCCTTGACAATAAAATTCATTATGCTCCCGGGAAAGCTGTTAACGCTGGAGGTGTTGCAGTTTCCGGTCTGGAGATGTCGCAAAACAGCATGCGTTACAACTGGACCAAAGAGGAGGTGGACAAACGATTGCATTTAATTATGCACGACATCCATGAAACCTGCCAAAAATTTGGACGCGATGGCGATTACATCAACTACGTCAAAGGGGCCAATGTAGGTGGGTTCGTTAAGGTGGCGGATGCGATGCTGGCACAAGGGCTGGTGTAGAGTTATGAGTTATAAGATATGAGTTATTAGTTATTTGGATTTTGCTTTAGAAGTGAGAATTGCGCTTCTAATCATTTTGAGAAGTTCAGTTGCTTCAGAATGAAAGTTGCTAAACTCAATTTCTGTTAAATATTCAGTTTGACCAAGTAGTTCAAGCCAGTAGAGAGACTCATCACATTCTTTTTGTGCTATGGCTAATTTGTGTTCAAAGTCTGCTTTACTTTCGGCATTCTGTGCCTCACGAACCATTGCTCCTACTGAAGTTCCGCTTCTTAAAAGTTGTTTACTTAATACAAATTCGTTCCTGCTATTTCTAAGAACAGGATACAATCGAATGACTTTAATTGCAAAAGAAAAACTCTTTTCTTTAATTATAAATTCTTTCAATACGAGCTGAATTGGGTTAAACCTCACTTACAAGTTACACAAAAAAATTTATTTCCACAAATCCCATAACTCATATCTTATAACTTATAACTCATATCTTATAACTTAGATATAACATTCCCTTAACCTAACTGACTGTCAGCTTGGTTACCTTTGTATAAAATTTGACAGCATGTTTGTTGACAGTCATTCGCACATATATTCCGTTGATTTCAGCCTCGACCGGGATGAGGTAATCACCCGTGCCCTGGAGGCTGGTGTCGAACGCATTGTATTACCAAACATCGACAGCTCCTCCATCAAACCTTTGATGGATCTTACCGATACCATACCCGGACTTTTTTTCCCATTGGTTGGTCTTCATCCCACTTCAGTCAAAGAAGATTTTCGCAAAGAGCTACAGATTCTTGAGTATTGGTTGGGTAAGAGGAAATTCTACGGAATCGGAGAAATAGGCATAGACCTTTTTTGGGATAAATCATTTCTGGAAGAACAGATTGAGGCCTTTACTACACAGATTGGTTGGGCCAAAAACAGAAGTTTACCAATCGTTATCCATGTCAGGGATTCCTTTAATGAAGTAATGGAACATCTCAGAAAAGTACATGTACCTGGATTACAAGGGGTATTTCATAGTTTCACCGGAAACCTGGAGCAAGCAGAACAAATTATTGAGTTGGGTTTTAAAATTGGGATCAACGGCATCATTACTTTCAAGAATTCTGATCTTGGTGAGACCATTCAAAAAATTGACCCCCGTCATCTGCTGATTGAGACCGATTCACCCTGGCTGGCACCAGTTCCCCACAGAGGCAAAAGGAATGAGTGTTCCTATGTTGTTACTGTCGCAGAAAAAATTGCACAATTGCACGACACCTCCATCGAAAAAATTGCCGACATCACTTCTAAGAACGCGAAAGAGGTTTTTGGATTCTGAGGGAAGTTATGAGTTATGAGTTATGGGTTATGGGTTATGAGTTATGAGTTATGAGTTATATCGCATCGGGTGAATTTTTTGGTGGTTTAGGTTTTGATTTTGAAGTAATAATCGCACTTCTGATCATTTTAAGTAGTTCACTCGCATCGGTATGATAACTAATAAATTTATTTCACAAATCCCATAACTCATAACTCATAACTCATAACTTTGTGAGAAGCTTTCTAACCAGATACAATTTCGTATGTCAACCAACGAAAAAGCAGCAATACTGATTATCTACACTGGAGGGACCATCGGCATGCGGGAGGACCCGGTTACCAAAACGCTTGCCCCAATGAAATTCGGGATGTTGCTCGAAGAGATTCCCGAGCTGAACAAATTGGGTTATTCAATCTCTTCAATCACTTTTAACCCGCCCATTGATTCTTCCAACATGGTTCCTGCCATATGGGCCCAGCTGGCTAAAACCATTCAGAAAAATTATACCAAATACGATGGTTTTGTTATTCTCCATGGCACGGATACAATGTCCTACACTGCGTCTGCCTTAAG
>JALOCD010000035.1 GCA_023228025.1 Prolixibacteraceae bacterium
TCAGGATGCAGCATTTCACCGATGTAATTCAGAACCCGGTTTTTGACGGGAATGATAATTTGAAATCCAGAGGTGAGGTATTTTACAATGGAATTCATTCTTACAGAGTGGAGACATACCTGTTAAAACCCGGATTTTCTGTGGGCGGAGTCGTCAATATGCGGGTTAACAGTGTGATTGATTTTCGTTGTACGCCAGGTATGTCCCTTGGATCCAGACAAGTGAAATTTACCGATAACATCAACCAATACATCATTGATCCGAAGATTGGGGCACAATTGTATCCGGGCATTACGACAGACCGGTACCTGTCCATTCCATCTGCCTACATAGATTTCCCGGTAGGGTTCAGGTACAAAGGATTCAGGAACGGGAACCTTCGGCCATACATTTATGGCGGAGCTGCTTACCGGCGCGATCTTGAGAGCAAGCGGATCTCTGAAAGTGTCGTTCACCTGAACAGAAACGGCTATTATGCAGAGGTGGCCTTCGGACTGGATACCTACTTTCCCTATTTCAGGTTTACAGGTGAATTTAAATTCTCTTATGGATTTAATAACCTGGTCAGGCATGATGCCGATCTAACCTCAACAACCCCATTGCCCTATTATGGTTATGTATTGGAAAAATTGAATTCCAATATTTTCTCGTTGATATTCTATTTTGAATAACCCTGCCTTGAAAAAAGAACTTAATCTGGCCGTCACTCCCTTTGAAGCGGGCGAGCCCGATCAATTGAAAAATGTTGTTGCCGGTGTGCTGAAACTTGATAGAAACAGGATTGTTCAGATCGCTGTTGTTCGTCAGTCGATTGATGCGCGTAATGCCCGAATCAAAATCAATCTCTCCCTTGAAGTCTACATTGATGAAAAACCCGAAAAAATTCCGAAACCACACTTTGATTATCCTTTTGTCGGCAACAAGAAGCCAGTCGTGATTGTCGGGGCTGGACCGGCAGGATTGTTTGCCGCCCTTCACCTGATAGAGCTGGGATTTCGGCCCATTCTGCTGGAGCGTGGAAAGCCTGTGAGCGAACGGAAGAAAGACATAGCAGCCATTCATGGCGAACACCTGATCAACCCCGATTCTAATTACGGTTATGGCGAAGGCGGAGCCGGAACTTTTTCCGATGGCAAGCTCTATACCCGATCGAAAAAACGGGGTGACGTCAGAAAAATCCTTGAGGTTTTGAATTTTCACGGGGCGCAGGATGAGATCCTGGTAGAGGCGCATCCCCACATCGGAACCAATGTTTTGCCAAAGGTGATTGGTTCGATCCGTGAAACCATTGAACGGTGCGGCGGCTCCTATCATTTTAATTCGAGGGTAACTGATTTGATGCTCGACAATGACCGGATCAAGGGGGTCGTTCTTCAAAACGGAGATAGGGTGGAGGGAATTGCGGTTGTATTGGCAACCGGACACTCGGCCCGCGACATCTATTACCTGTTGCAAAAACGACAAATTGTACTTGAGTCAAAAAGCTTTGCTGTGGGCGTTAGGATTGAACATCCTCAGGAGCTGATCGACAAGATCCAATACCATGGAACCAGCAGGGGCAAATACCTGCCGCCAGCAGCCTATACGATGGTTGAACAGGTTGGTGACAGGGGTGTCTACTCATTCTGCATGTGCCCAGGAGGAATGGTCGTGCCTGCCGCGACTTCGCCAGGTGAACTGGTCGTCAACGGCATGTCTCCCTCGCACAGGGGAGGAAAATTTGCCAATTCGGGCATGGTCACAGAGATCAGGGCAGAGGATATTCCCAAAGAATTTCACAAATTTGGACTTTTTGCCGGACTCGAATTCCAGCAAGCCATTGAAAGGGCTTGTTTTCATGAAGCGGGAGATAGTCAGTTGGCGCCGGCGCAAAGATTGGCGGATTTTACCTCTGGCAAACGCAGTTCTTCATTGCCTGAGACCTCCTACCGACCCGGCATTACACCATCCTTTATGGGCGATTGGTTGCCCGGTTTTGTCACATCCCGGTTACGGGACGGTTTAATAAAAATGGGGACCAAAAGCAGGGGATATCTTACCAACGAAGCCATTGTCATGGGTGCCGAAACCCGAACCTCTTCACCGCTTCGCATTCCAAGATTGGACGAAACGCTGGAGCAGTTGCAGATCAAGGGTTTGTTCCCATGCGGCGAAGGCGCAGGCTATGCAGGCGGCATCGTCTCTTCAGCGGTGGATGGGGAGCGGGTTGCGGAGATGATCGGGATGATGTTTAAATGAAACGGGGAGGGGAAGACTTGGACGAAGGGGACGACTTGGACGACGGAGAAGACAAGACGAACTCCCTGAGCCTGTCGAAGGAGAGATTGGGCGAAAGGGAATCCCTGCAGTTAAGCAGAAACAAGGAAACAGGGAAACAAGGACAGGGAGACCAGGGGACTGGGAGAGAGGAGAGTGCAACTTTTTGCAGGCGAGAAGAAACAGCGAAACGGAGAGGGGAACAGAATGTGAAAATTGGGAAATTTGAAAATTGGGAAATTGGAGTTGCCCAATCCTGATTTTACTTACCACCATCAGGGAGCTTATCGTATCTTACCCCGGAGGGGTTAAATGTCAATAGCCCGGGGTTAAGCGACGAAGGAGCGTTACCCCGGGTAAACGAATCGCCGCCAACCGCCGTCCGCGGCAGAATGCTGAAAATAGAGATTGGCTCGTTTCGGACGGAAGGAACACCTTGCTGAAAAAGGATTATGCAAAAGTGAGACGATGTTACCTCCTTCGGCTTCGGATGCAATTTTAAAATTCTGTTCCATTGATAGCACCCATGGGCAATGGCTGCACAGAACGTCGATTCAAATAGCAGACCCTTGACTTTCCTAACTTTAACCCTTGACAAACTTAAGGTTATTGGCATAATTGAAAGATTATCACAGCGAATGCAACACACTATTGACAAATAAATTCCCAAAATATAAATTCCTTGTTGTATAGCTTGGGATATTATATATAATTTTGATAGGATAAAGGATACCAAATGGGATGGATACCCGAACTGTTTTCGGAGGGGAAAAGTACTTTTGGGTAGGTTACAAAGATGTTGTTTGGCATTTTACCTTTTAAATTCAAACATTGGTGAAATGAAAAATATTGCAAATAGCTTAAAATAAGAGTAGAAAAGATATTTTTGAATTGGTTCCTTCTTAATTAATTATAGTATTGTATCATGCATACCTGGCAAATTACACCCTATTTCTATTTTTATTTATCAGGTGCAATTCTTTCTTTTATCCTTGCCATTCTGGGATGGTGGATGCGCCCTGCCAAAGGGACAACCTACTTTAGCTTAATGGCCCTGGGGGTTGGTTTTTGGACATTGGGACATCTTTTGGGATTCTTTAATACAGATCTGGCATGGAAACTGATCATGTTGCGAATCGAATATTTTGGAAACATCACCTCAGCCTATTTTTGGGTTTTATTTGCCATATCCTATACTCAGTATAACCGGTGGCAGACAAAACGAACATTTTTTTTGCTTGCCCTCGTACCCTTGATTACTTTTATTCAGATTCTGACCATTGAGCAACACAGCATATTTTATAAATCCTATGGGCTTGCTTTTGAAGATGGGCTAATTCGATTTGTAAAAGAATACAATTTTGGATTTTATTTGTGGGCTATTTATGGTTATATCATGATATTGACCGGAGGTATTATTCTAATTGCAGCAATAATAAACAATCCAGGAGTATATCGTAGACAAGTAATACCAATTGTATCATCGGCTGTATTCCTGATCATTCCCAATCTTCTGTACATTACCGGCAAAAATCCCATTTCACCATATGATCCAACGCCCCTTACATTTACGATAGCCGGGATTATCTGCCTTCTGCTTCTGCGGCAGGGCAGACTTTTCGATCTTGTTCCCGTAGCGCACCATTTGGTATTTAAAAATGTAAAAAGTGGTGTTATTATCATTGATAAAATGACACGGATATTGGAAATGAATAGAGCAGCTGAGAATATTATCGGTTGTTCGCAAGATAAAGTACTTGGCATCCCACTTTTGCAGTTTCTGCCAGAGTATAAAGATCTGATGACAGATAATAATCTAAAAGAGAAGAAGATTGAGATAGAAGTTGGAAGCGATAAACGGATCTACGAAATTCAAATAACGTCATTAATTGAAAACACAAATGAAATAGCCGGTGAGATTATCATGTTTTATGATATTACAGACCTAAAACGTACACAAGATGAACTTGACGCATTTGCCCGAACTGTAGCACACGATTTAAAAAGCCCATTGGGCATACAATGGAGCTTTATTGATTTATTAAAAGAAAATGATTTGCCAAATAGTGAAAGGGCCGCATTATATGAGTCTATTAGTCAAGGCGCAGTTAAAATGATGGAGATCGTAGATGCATTACTTCTTCTGGCTAAAGTACGCAATCAAGATAACATAGAATTGAAACCGCTGGATATGGATAAAATAGTTAATAGTGCTTTCTCCAGGGTGATTCATGCAGATTCTTCCAATATTAAGATTATACGGCCGGAAACTTGGCCTACTGCTCTTGGTTATGCGCCGTGGATTGAAGAAATATGGGTTAATTACCTAAGTAATGCTGTAAAATATGGGGGTAATCCACCGATTGTTGAGGTCGGTGCAGACAATCAGGATGATTATGTTAGATTTTGGGTTAAGGATAATGGAGAAGGCCTTAACCAGGATGAGCAGGCTACAGTTTTCAAAGATTTCAGGCGTCTTGAGAGACATATTTCAGAAACTTTTGGACATGGATTGGGGCTTTCAATTGTCCGGCGAATTGCGGACAAGCTTGGAGGTGTAGTTGGAGTAATGAGTGATGGCAAAAATGGATGCACATTTTATTTTTCCCTACAGAAAAAGCATGAATAATGTGACTATTTTAATTGGTGAGATTATTTTCTAAATTTGGATAAAAAACAGAATGGGTTACGATGCTATTAAATTTGAACTAATCGAATGGCTTACCAACCTGGAGGATGGTGAAACTGTTGATTATCTTAAAATTATCAGGGACGCTAATGTTTCGCAGAACGAATTGGTGGCAGGATTTAACAGTTGAGCAAAAGTCCGGAATTGAGCGTGGATTAAAAGATATTGATGCCGGTAGGGTTACACCACATGAAGATATAAAACTGAGGTATGACCTCTGAATACAAGATTCTTCGGGCAAATTATTTATTCAACGATAAACAAGATATCGGAAGAATTAAATTTTGATGCCTCCGGCATCTGTTCAATAACTGAGATTCTATTCGCTTAAACCCGGAGGGTTTGTATGTTTATAGAAGATACCCTAATGCAGGGACGTGCGACCCCGGCCGGGGTCGAATGTCTCTTTCCTCGAATGCTTTCTATAAACATGCGATGCCTCCGGCATCTGCTTTGTAAATAATGTGAAGATTTTCTCATTCTCATTCAAAACACGCTAAACTTCCTGGTAATCAAGGCTGACAGCTTTGCCTGTTTTGATAATTCTCCATTGATTTATTCAATCCTTCTGCGAAATTCGGCGCAAACAATCGCGGCGGAAACCGCTACATTCAACGACTCCAGTTCACTGCTGCCTGCCGGATAAGCAGGGATAGAGATTTTTTTTGTTAGGAACCGGTTAAGATCCGAAGAGATACCTTTCCCCTCACTTCCCAAAATGATGAGCACCTTTTCTGCAAGCTCTGTTGTGTAAAGATTTTCACCTGCCATAAAAGTTCCATACACCGGTATCTTAATGGCGGTTGCCTGTTTTAGAAGCTCAGGTAGATTGAGGTAATGCACCTCCACCCGGGCCAGGGCTCCCATGGTGGACTGAACGCATTTGGGGTTGTAGAGGTCGGCACAATCGGGTGAGCAGAAGAGATTGGGTATGCCGAACCAATCGGCCGTCCGGATAATTGTTCCCAGGTTGCCGGGATCCTGAATCCCGTCCAAGACCAGATTTAACCCATCAAAGGTATCGTCACTTACACTTTTACTTTCAGGTATTTGAAACAGCGCTAAAACGCCAGAGGGGTTTTTAAAGGCCGAAATTCGCTCCATCTCCTTCTCAGTAACCGGAATTGCTTCCACTTTCATCCGTCTGGATTGAATGGAAGACAATCCTTCCTGCGTGCAGTAAATCTCCCGAATGTTCAAAGTGGTTTTTATCAGGTCGAAAACCAGTTTTTCCCCTTCAGCAACGAAGCAACCCGCCATTTCGCGCTCTTTTTTGCGTGCCAATCCATGGATAAAATCAATCTTTTGTCTGGAGATCATACGGGTTTTCCATTATTTATCCCAAAAATAATCCATTTTTAATTAGCAGGGTTGATTATCTTTGTTTTAGTTTTTAACTATTCGAAATTGAAGTGTATCCCTATACATAGGCCTGTTTTAAGATGGATTGTCCTGTTCTCCTTTTTGGTGGCAGGTTGTCAGACCAACAAATATGTTCCTGACAATGAGTACCTCCTTTCGAAAGTTAAAATTGATCTTGACCAGAAAGATCTTGACAAGACCATCCTTAAAAGCTATATGAAACAGAAACCCAATACCCGTATCCTGGGATTTTGGAAGTTTCATCTTGGGTTGTACAACCTGTCATCCCAAAAAAGGGAGAATAACTGGCTCAAAAGGATCGGAGAGGCACCGGTTATTTACGATCCGTTCCTGACCCAAAAAACCAAGCTGGAGTTTGAGCGTTTCATGCACAACAAGGGATATTACAATGCAGAGGTAAAGGATAGCACTGTATTGAAGAAAAACCGGAGCGCCGAGGTCCATTATTACATTACGGCACATCAGCCATATACCATTCGGCTTTACCAAACGGATGTAAAGGATGATTCCATGAGGGCTTTGATGAAAGGACCGGATAAAGAGAGCCTGATCAAACCAAACTCGCTTTTTGATTCAGACCTGCTTGGTAGTGAGAGCCAGCGTTTGCTTAGAAAATTCCAAAACGAGGGGTTTTATAAATCAACGAAGAATATTTTATATTTTGAGGCTGATACCGCAAAAAGTGACCATGGCGTAGATTTAAAACTTATTGTTGAAAGAGGGCATTTGGGAGATACAACCGACATTGACCCGAAGAATAATCATGAAAGGTATACGTTCAGGAATTTTTACTACCAGAATGAAAGGGATTTACAATCAGCCCTTTTCGCAGAAGGCGCTGTAGAGGATACTGTCCGAAATGATACCCTTCGATTGGGGCATCATTATTTTATTTACAAGAAGAACAAGAGGCTAAGAACCGATCTGCTGATTAATGCCAATCACCTGGACGATAAAAAATTCTACAGTGCAGCATTGGTCGAAAGAACTTACAATGAATTTTTTGCTTTGAGGCTCTTTAAACTGGTCAATATTCGGTTCGTGGAGACGGCACAAAAAGATTCGCTGGGATACCCCATGCTGGATTGTTACATTCAGCTGACACCCGGAATGCCCCAATCTTACAGCGCCAGTATCGAAGGTACCAATTCACTTGGGAATATTGGTGTGGCAGGTAATTTGGGTTACCAGCACAAAAACCTTTTTCGGGGAGGTGAGATCTTCGATTTGCAATTTCTCGCTGCAACCCAACGGCAAAGTTACGGAGTGGGAGACTCTGCCACCACCTTTAATTCGGTTGAAACTGGTGTTGATGCCAGGATTACAATCCCGAAGTTCATAGCACCTTTTCTAAGAACGAAGTTTTTCGAATACTCCACCCCGCAAACATTTTTTAATATCTCCTACAACTACCAGCAAAGGCCTGATTACACCCGGACAATAGCCCGGTCGGCCTTTGGTTACCAATGGAAATCATCAGAATATGTTACCAAGCGGATTAATTTGGTGGACATCAATCTGGTTAAAATGTTTGCACTCGATTCGGCCTTCCTGAGTCGGATTGAGAATCTTTACATCAAGAGTTCATACATCGATCATTCCATCACAGCATTTAACTACTCCTATACCTACAGTACACAGACCCAGAAGAAATCTGGTTATCTGATGCTGAAATACAATATTGAAACGGCAGGGAACATGCTTTATCTGATCAACAAGTCATTGGCAAATTCAAAAAATCTTTCTGAAGGAGGGACTATTAAACAATACCAAATCTTAAACACACCTTTTGCGCAATATCTTAAATTTGATCTGGAGTTCAGAAAGGCCTGGATGGATGGATATTACAACTCTTTGGTTGTGCGGGCATTTGGCGGTGGGGCGTTCGCTTATGGGAATTCCGACCAGATACCATTTGAACGGAAGTTTTTCTCAGGTGGGGCAAATGGGATAAGGGCATGGCCTATCAGAACCCTTGGTCCTGGATCGTACCAACAAAATCCCAATGAATTTCCAAACCAGTCGGGCGATGTCAAACTGGAGGCAAATGCCGAATACCGGTTTAAATTGGCCGGACCCCTCGAGGGGGCCCTTTTTGCCGATATGGGAAATATCTGGTCGATAAAAGACAACCGTCCAGGAACAGAATTCGACTTTGGCAGCTTCTACAAAGAGATTGCGGTTGGATCGGGATTGGGTGTCCGGTATGACTTTAGTTATGTCATCCTGCGACTTGATTTGGCTTTTAAAATGCACGATCCTTCAAGGATCGAAGGGCAAAGATGGATTGCCCCAAATGATTATCTCCGGAAAGGCAACGTGAATTTTGTGTTTGGGATAGGTTATCCTTTCTAACCAATCAGGAATATTCTTTTTTCTCGCTGGAATTCGGTAACTTGTAGTAATAAAAACCGGATTCGGATGAACCTCCAGCGCTTACGTGAATTTTTCATCTTTACCAGAAAAGAGAGGAACGGGATATTGCTCCTGCTGTTCATCCTTCTTTGTGTGTTATGCCTTGATTTCGCACTACCATACATCCTTCCCGAAAGAAAATATGATTTGACGGCCTGGAGAGAGGAGACAATAAGATATAATGCGGAAGTTTCACCAAAAGAAGGGCCACTGAAAGAGCGGTACGAAGGTGAATTTGATCCCAATTCCCCCTCATTGACAGAGCTCGGCAGGGCGGGGGTACCGGAAGGGCTAGCTACCAGGTGGATAAAATATACGCAAAAGGGGGGACGGTTCAGAAAAAAGGAGGATATCAGGAAGCTGTATGGAATGACCGATACCCTGTACCAAAAGTTGGAAGGGCATTTGGTGTTCCATGACGGGATGGAGGGGGAAAATGTCAAAATAAATCCTGGTAAGAATTTTAAAAAGGAATTGTCGGGAACTGGCAAGATAGACTCTGTAGCGACAATACCAAAAATTGTGAAGAAAAAATTTGCTCTGGTGGAAGTAAATCAAGCCGATTCTGCCCAGTTGGAAGCGCTTCCCGGTATTGGTCCGGTTTTGGCTTCCAGGATCATAAAATACAGAAAATTACTTGGTGGATTTTATGAGGTGGCACAACTCAGGGAGATTTATGGTATGTCAGATGAATTATGGTCAAAGGCTTCTCCTCAATTTGCGGCTGATCCGACTGTAATAAAGAAAATAGACATCAATTTTCTTTCGCTGTCCGAACTAGGAAGACATCCATACATTGGCTTCAGACAGGCGAAGAAAATTGTACGGACAAGGGATACCAAAGGGAGATTCAATGGATTGGCAGATCTGGCCATTCTTTTTACATCGGATTCGCTGCAACATCTGATGCCTTATCTGGAGACTCGGGAAGGTCCGCCATGATTTTTTTTTGATTTTGATGAAATTTATCGATAAATCTTGCAGGTTTTGAGGAATATTTCTAAATTTGCGACCCGAAAAGACAAAGAACAAAGTAAAAATTTTAACGTATGATTGTTATTCCTATCAAAGACGGTGAGAACATTGAAAGAGCATTGAAACGTTTCAAAAGAAAATTTGAAAAGACCGGTGCTGTCAAAGAACTTCGTGGCCGTCAAGCTTTTGAAAAACCCTCTATTACACGTCGCACAGAGATCAAAAAGGCTATTTACATCGAGAATTTGCAACGTTCGGAAGATAATTGAGGAATTATAGCGGAAGATTGTACATTGAAGGATATTATTTAGTAAATTCCTTCCGATTTCAATCTTTGTTTGAATGCAACATCTCGCGCATTTTCTCAACTATATAAAATATGAAAAGCGGTATTCCGAACATACGGTAACTGCTTATGAGAAAGACCTCGACCAATTCATACTGTTTGGCAGTGAAATGGTTGGGGATTTTTGTTTGGTTGAAGTCGACTACCATTTGATCAGGCAATGGGTCATTTCACTGATGGATCAGGGATTGACAGTTGTCAGTGTCAAACGAAAACTTTCAACGCTGCGCTCTCTCTATAAATTCCTGCTAAGGGAAGGATTGATGAACAAGAACCCAACCGACCTGGTGATGGTACCCCGAAGCGGCAAGAAATTGCCTCAGTTCGTACAGGAGAAGGAGATGGACAGGTTGCTGGATCTCTCATTTTTTACTGATGATTTTACCGGGTTGCGCGATAAGGCAGTCATTTCCCTGTTCTATGGTACCGGGATGAGGCTTTCAGAACTGAAAGGAATCCGGATGAATGATCTTCGGATACAAGAAAAAATTGTGAAAGTATTGGGAAAGAGGAACAAAGAGCGGCTAATCCCTTTCCCTTCAGAAATAGCACAGGAGCTCATTAACTATTTGGGGGTTCGGAATGAACTTTTTGGTGATTCGAACAGTTATTTGTTTGTTACAGATAAAGGAGAGCAGATATACGATAAGCTGCTATACCGGATCGTTCGAAAATACTTAAGCCTGGTCACAACCATGGAAAAGCGCAGTCCGCACATATTGCGACATAGTTATGCCACCCATCTTTTGAACCGTGGTGCCGATTTAAATGCCATCAAAGAACTGCTCGGACACGCAAGTCTCGCTGCTACCCAGGTATACACCCATACATCTTTTGAAAAATTAAAGAAAATATACAACCTTGCCCATCCAAGAGCGTAGAAAACAGAACGTACAACCAAGTCCGGCGACGGGCTTAAAATAGAGGAGGAACAATTATGGAAGTAAAAGTACAAACAGTTCATTTTAAAGCCGATCAAAAATTGCTTGATTTTTGTGAAAAGCGATTGAACAAGCTTGATCAATTTTTTGACAGTGTCATTGGAGCGGAAGTGATGTTGAAGCTCGAGAAGGACGAAGACCGTGAAAATAAGGTGAGTGAAATTAAACTTTCTGTTCCTGCCAACGATCCTTTGTTTGCCAAAAAGCAAGCAAAAACATTCGAAGAGGCCATTGATCTGACCGTAGAAGCGCTGAAAAAACAGATGGAGAAATACAAAACCAAAACCATTAACAAATAATTTGAAAAAAAGTCAGACGAATTGACTGTAAGAAAAAAAAATAGATTAAATTTGCAAACCATTTTTGAAGAGTAAAATCGGAGAAAATGGTTTGCTCTTTGGAATTGATGATGTTCTTGTCGCAATGGCATTATCCCGATAGGGGAGATACCAAAGCGGCCAACTGGGGCAGACTGTAAATCTGCTGGCGTATGCCTTCGTAGGTTCGAATCCTGCTCTCCCCACCATGCGCGAGAAGTAATATCTGCAGGGCAAAGTTTGGCAAATATGCGGGAGTAGCTCAGTTGATAGAGCATTAGCCTTCCAAGCTGAGGGTCGCGGGTTTGAGTCCCGTCTCCCGCTCCAGTTTGCTTTAAGATTCTTAGTGAGCGACCGCTAAGAGCAGTATGGTTGTGGCTGAAAAGCTTACAGCCTATTGGTTTAAAAGAGATTAGATGAATTGAAATATATAACTGAAATTAAAAATTATTTATTATGGCAAAAGCACATTACGACAGGTCCAAACCCCACGTAAACATCGGTACTATTGGTCACGTTGACCACGGAAAAACTACTCTTACTGCTGCAATCACCATGGTTTTGGCAAAGAAAGGTCTTTCAGAAATCAAAACATTTGATTCTATTGACAACGCTCCTGAAGAGAAAGAGCGTGGTATTACCATTAATACCGCACACGTTGAATATTCCACTGAAAACCGTCACTATGCACACGTTGACTGTCCCGGTCACGCTGACTATGTCAAGAACATGGTAACGGGTGCGGCCCAGATGGACGGTGCTATCATCGTTGTTGCTGCAACTGATGGCCCTATGCCACAGACCCGTGAGCACATCCTGCTTGCACGTCAGGTAAACGTTCCCCGTTTGGTTGTTTTCATGAACAAAGTTGACATGGTTGAAGATCCTGAAATCCTCGAACTGGTAGAGATGGAAATCCGTGACCTGCTTACTTTCTACAACTTTGACGGTGACAATACCCCGGTTATCCAGGGATCCGCTCTGGGAGCACTGAACGGTGAGCCACAATGGGAAGAAAAAGTGATGGAACTGATGGATGCAGTTGATAGCTGGATCCCAATTCCTCCACGCGATGTTGACAAACCATTCCTGATGCCGGTTGAGGACGTATTCTCAATCACAGGTCGTGGTACTGTTGCTACAGGTCGTATCGAAATGGGTAAAATTCACACCGGCGACGAAATCGAATTGATTGGTCTTGGTGCAGAGAACCGCAAAACAGTCTGTACCGGAGTTGAGATGTTCCGTAAGATCCTTGATGACGGACAGGCAGGTGACAACGTAGGTTTGTTGCTTCGCGGTGTTGACAAAAAAGAGATCAAACGTGGTATGATCCTTGCCAAAACAGGTTCAATCACTCCTCACACAACTTTCAAAGCAGAGGTTTATATCCTGAAGAAAGAAGAAGGTGGCCGCCACACTCCATTCCACAACAAATACCGTCCTCAGTTCTACATCCGTACATTGGACATCACAGGTGAGATCAATCTTCCTGAAGGAACTGAAATGATCCTTCCGGGAGACAACGTAACCATCACGGTTGAGTTGATCTATCCTGTTGCATTGAACCTTGGTCTTCGTTTCGCGATCCGCGAAGGTGGACGTACGGTAGGTGCCGGTCAGATTACCGAGATCTTAAAATAAGCCGAAGTTATATACTTCAAATAAAAAGTCCCGGACTTTTGTCCGGGACTTTTACAACGGATAGCTTGTCGGAAGCAAAGGTAAGTTCGACTCTTCCTATCCGGCTAAAAATTCAAATTTTTCAAGAATGAAATTAACGAATTATTTCACTGAAGCCTACACCGAACTTGTCCAAAAGGTCTCTTGGCCAACCTGGAGCGAGTTAAGGGGTAGTGCTGTTGTTGTATTGGTTGCTTCCCTTATAATCGCACTGTTGATCTTCGGCATTGACGTCTCTTTTAGAGGTGTCATGAAGGTTGTCTACAGTTTTTTCTATTAATTTTTTCCTGGAGAGATCCCTATGAGCGAAAGTCAACACAAGTGGTATGTTCTGAGAGCCATCGGAGGTAAAGAGAAGAAGGTAAAAGAGTATATCGAGAATGAGATAGCCAATGGCGATCTTCAGGATAATGTTTCTCAGGTCTTAATTCCCACTGAAAAGGTTTTTCAGATCCGTAATGGCAAGAAAGTTGCAAAAGACCGCAATTTTTTCCCCGGTTATGTTCTGATCGAAGCCAGTTTGGTTGGAGAAACTCCACACAAGCTTAGAAATATTCCCAATGTAATCGGTTTCCTTGGAGACACGAAGGGCGGCGATCCCGTTCCCATGCGTCTCGCTGAGGTAAACAGGATCTTGGGTAAAGTGGATGAACTTCAGGAGAGTGGCGAAGATTTCGATATGCCTTTCTTCATCGGAGAGACCGTAAAAGTGACCGACGGACCATTTAACGGTTTCAACGGAACCATTGAGGAAATCAATGCTGAACGTAAGAAACTAAAGGTAATGGTTAAGATTTTCGGTCGTAAAACCCCCTTGGAGCTTAGCTTTATGCAAGTGGAAAAGGAGTAAAGTAAATTTTTTATAAAACGTTATGGCTAAAGAAATTGCTGGATTTATCAAATTACAGATCAAGGGTGGTGCAGCAAATCCTTCACCTCCTGTAGGTCCCGCACTGGGATCGAAGGGTGTGAACATCATGCAGTTCTGTAAAGCATTCAACGCCAGGACCCAGGACCAGGCCGGTAAAGTATTGCCGGTTGTCATCACAGTTTTCGCGGATAAGTCTTTCGACTTTGTCGTAAAAACTCCGCCGGTGGCCATTCAATTGCTTGAAGCAACAAAGATCAAATCAGGATCTGCTGAGCCTCATGTAAAAAAAGTTGGAGCGGTTACCTGGGATCAGGTAAGGGAGATTGCTGAGATTAAGATGCCTGACCTTAATTGCTTTTCGGTTGAAGCAGGTATGCGCATGGTAGCAGGTACTGCAAGAAGTATGGGGATAACCGTAACAGGTCAATCACCTTTTAATAACTAATAAAAGTTAAGGTTAAATGGCAAAAGTTACCAAGAATAAGAAAGCTGCATTGGAGAAACTCGAGGCCGGGAAATTCTATGAACTTCGGGATGCTGCCAACCTGGTAAAGAAAATTACCTTTACTAAGTTCGATGCTTCCGTTGACATTGATGTCCGGTTGGGAGTCGACCCTCGGAAAGCTAATCAGATGGTTCGTGGTGTAGTAACTTTGCCCCATGGAACAGGTAAAGAGGTGCGTGTTTTGGCTTTGGTAACTCCCGACAAGGAGGCCGAAGCAACTGAAGCAGGCGCTGATTTCGTAGGTCTTGACAGTTACATCGATAAAATCAAAGGTGGTTGGACAGATGTAGATGTTATTATCACGATGCCCCCTGTGATGGGAAAAGTAGGTGCGTTGGGTCGTATCTTAGGCCCCAGAGGCTTAATGCCCAATCCCAAGAGCGGAACCGTGACCATGGAAGTCGGAAAAGCCGTCAAAGAAGTAAAGATGGGTAAAATCGATTTCAAGGTTGACAAATTCGGTATCGTTCACACTTCCGTCGGAAAAGTTTCTTTCGATCCCATTAAAATTGTGGAAAATGCGAAGGAATTTGTTCACACAATTCAGAAATTAAAACCCTCTGCTGCTAAAGGTACTTACATCAAAAGTATCTACCTCTCTAGCACCATGAGCCCCGGCATTCAGGTAGAGCCTAAATCCTGCCTGGAAAGTTAAATAGTTGCAATGAAAAGATCAGACAAATTAGAGGTTATTGAACAATTGACCAATGAGATCAATTCATACAACCATTTTTACATTGCCGATATCTCAGGTCTAAACGCCGAGGTTACAAGTAATCTGAGAAGATTGTGTCACAAGCGCGAAGTAAAACTGGTTGTAGTTAAAAATACACTGCTCCGTAAAGCGTTGGAGAATTCGACAAAGGAGACTTCAGAGCTGTACGATGTACTTAAAGATACCACATCCGTCATGTTTTCCAATACCGGGAATGTTCCTGCAAAACTGATAAAAGAGTTTGCAAAAAAGAACAAAAAGCCGGTTTTTAAAGCTGCATTCGTTGAAGAGTGTGCCTATATTGGAGAAAATCAATTGGATGCCCTGGTTGACATCAAATCAAAGGAAGAACTTATCGGTGGCATCATTACGCTGTTGCAATCGCCAATGAAAAATGTTGTTTCTGCGCTTCAATCCGGAGGCCAGACCATTTCAGGCGTGTTGAAAACATTGGAGCAACGCAACGCATAAGAAAAATTACAAGTAAGAAAAAACAATACATTAATATTTAAAATCTCAAGTAGTATGGCAGATCTTAAAAAACTTGCAGAAGAATTGGTTAACCTGACTGTCAAAGAAGTTAACGAACTTGCAGGTATCCTCAAATCAGAATACGGTATTGAACCAGCCGCAGCTGCAGTTGCAGTGGCCGCAGCACCGGCAGCAGCTGAAGCTGCAGAACCGGTCGAAAAAAGCGAATTTGATGTAATCCTCAAATTCGGTGGCCAATCCAAATTAGCTGTTGTTAAATTGGTTAAAGACCTCGCAGGTATTGGTTTGAAAGAAGCAAAGGATTTGGTCGACGGTGCACCAAAAGCGATCAAAGAAAAAGTTTCAAAAGAAGAAGCAGAATCACTGAAAGCTCAGCTTGAAGAGGCTGGCGCTGAAGTTGAAATCAGATAGGAATTGACCTGTCCTGGTAGGTTATACGGTTTAGGATCCCCCCAAGGGATTCTAAACCTTTTTATGTTTTTATTTTGGTTCTTTAATTTGGTAGCTAATGCCCTCAATGAATATACAACAAAGGATTAGTTTTGCGTCCACCAGAAGCAAATTTGAATACCCCGATTTCCTGGAGGTTCAAATTCAATCTTTCAAAGAATTTTTCCAATTGGGAACCTCTCCGGAAGATCGCAAAATCGAAGGTCTTTTCAAGGTTTTTCAGGAAAATTTCCCTATTTCCGATACGAGAAATAATTTTGTTTTAGAGTTTATTGACTATCAGGTCGATCCCCCGAGATACAGCATCGAAGAGTGTATCGAGCGCGGGCTTACGTTTAGTGTCCCATTAAAAGCAAAACTGAAATTGTTTTGTACAGATCCTGAGCACGAAGATTTTGATACCGTGGTGCAGGATGTTTACCTGGGAACTGTTCCTTACATGACCCAAACCGGCTCATTTGTCATCAATGGTGCAGAAAGGGTTGTTGTTTCACAGCTTCACCGTTCGCCGGGGGTTTTCTTCGGTCAGAGCGTTCATGCCAACGGTACGAAGCTATATTCAGCCCGGGTAATCCCTTTCAAAGGATCCTGGATCGAATTTGCCACAGACATCAACAACGTGATGTATGCCTATATCGACCGGAAGAAGAAGTTACCCGTAACGACACTTCTGCGTGCGATCGGATACGAAAGCGATAAAGATATTCTGGAAATCTTTGACCTCGCAGACGAGATCAAAATTTCAAAAGCAGCCCTGAAAAAGGTGGTTGGCCGAAAACTTGCCGCCCGTGTTTTGAAAACATGGGTTGAAGATTTCGTGGATGAAGATACCGGTGAGGTGGTCTCCATCGAAAGAAATGAGGTGATTGTTGACCGTGAGGTAGTAATTACCAATGAACATGTTGATGAGATCCTGGAATCCGGTACAAAGACGATCCTTCTTCACAAAGAGGATGCTGTTAACGGAGACTACGCGATCATATACAATACATTGCAAAAAGATCAGTGTAACTCCGAAAAGGAGGCAGTACTTTACATCTATCGTCAGCTTAGAAACTCTGAGCCGCCGGATGAAGCAACTGCAAGGGACGTTATCGACAAACTATTCTTCTCTGAGGTTCGTTATGACCTTGGCGAAGTTGGTCGTTACCGGATCAATAAAAAATTGGGCCTTAACATCGAGATGACTACCCGTGTGTTGACCAACCACGATATTATCGAGATCATCAAATACCTGATCAAGCTGGTCAACTCCAAAACTGATGTGGATGACATCGACCACTTGTCCAACAGACGTGTAAGAACAGTTGGCGAGCAGATGTTCACCCAGTTCGCAGTCGGTCTGGCAAGGATGGCCAGGACCATTCGCGAAAGAATGAATGTTCGTGACAACGAGGTGTTTACTCCGATTGATCTGATCAATTCCAAGACTTTGTCTTCGGTGATCAACTCATTCTTCGGAACCAACGCATTGTCACAGTTCATGGACCAGACTAATCCTTTGGCTGAGATGACGCACAAACGTCGTATGTCCGCTTTGGGGCCGGGTGGTCTTTCCCGTGAAAGAGCCGGTTTCGAGGTTCGTGACGTTCACTATACACACTACGGAAGGTTGTGCCCTATCGAAACACCGGAAGGTCCAAACATCGGTTTGATCTCTTCCCTCTGTGTATTTGCAAAGATCAACAATCTCGGATTTATCTCCACACCTTATCGTAAAGCTGTTTCCGGGAAAGTCAACCTGAACAACGATGATGTAACCTATTACACAGCGGAAGAGGAAGAGGGTAAAATTATCGCCCAGGCAAATGCACTGATCGATGAAGATGGCCGTTTTATCAATCCGAAGGTGAAAGCCCGACTGGATGCAGATTATCCGTTGGCCAACCGCGAGGATGCCGACATGATGGACGTTGGTCCAAATCAGATCGCATCTATTGCCGCTTCATTGATCACCTTCCTTGAGCATGATGATGCCAACCGTGCCCTGATGGGTTCAAACATGATGCGCCAGGCGGTTCCGCTGATGCGTCCTGAGTCTCCGATTGTTGGAACAGGATTGGAACGCAACATCGCGAAGGATGCACGTATCAATATCGTGGCTGAAGGGCCCGGAGTCATTGAATATGTGGATGCCGACAAGATTGTTGTCCGTTACGATATGACTGAAGAAGAGCGCTATGTAAGTTTTGATCTTGAAACCAAGACATATACGCTGCCAAAATACAAGAAAACCAACCAGGGCACCTGCATCGACCTTAAACCGATGGTTAAAAAGGGAATGCGTGTCGAGGAGGGTGATATTATGACCGAAGGTTATGCCACTGCTGGCGGAGAGCTTGCTCTGGGACGAAACCTCAAAGTTGCCTTCATGCCATGGCAGGGTTACAACTATGAGGATGCCATCGTGATCTCCGAAAGGATAGTTCGCGACGACATTTTCACCTCCATTCACGTGGATGAATATTCGCTGGAAGTTCGTGACACCAAACGGGGTTCAGAAGAATTTACCTCTGATATCCCTAACGTTAGCGAGGAAGCTACCCGCAACCTCGACGAGAACGGTTTAATCCGTATTGGTGCGATCGTTAAGCCTGGTGATATCCTGATAGGAAAGATCACTCCAAAAGGAGAATCTGACCCTTCGCCGGAAGAAAAATTACTGCGTGCCATCTTCGGGGACAAGGCCGGAGATGTGAAAGACGCTTCATTAAAAGCATCTCCTTCACTGAATGGTGTGGTTATCGACAAAAAACTCTTCTCAAGGGTTGTCAAAGAGAAAAAGGGGAAAGTAGCGACAAAACCACTACTCGAACAGATTGACCGCGATTTCGAAGTCGAAACCAACAAATTGAGGGATATTTTAGTTGAGAAACTTTTCAACCTGGTAAATGGGAAAACTTCACAAGGGGTAAAAGATTATTTCAATACCGATCTGATTCCTAAAGGGGTGAAATTTACCCAGAAACAACTTCAGATGATCGATTATCTGAACGTCAATCCTGGTAAGTGGACAACCGACAAGGACAAGAACGACATGATCTATGCCCTCGTGAACAATTTTATCATGAAATACAAGGAGGCAGAAGCCGTTGCCCGCAGGAAACGTTACAACGTTACTATTGGAGATGAACTTCCTGCCGGAATCCTTCAGTTGGCCAAAGTTTACATTGCCAAAAAGCGCAAACTGCAGATTGGCGATAAGATGGCGGGTCGCCACGGAAACAAAGGTATCGTATCCAGGATCGTTCGCGACGAGGATATGCCATTCCTTTCTGACGGTACTCCAGTCGACATCGTTCTGAACCCGCTTGGTGTGCCTTCCCGTATGAACCTTGGACAGATCTATGAGACTGTTCTTGGCTGGGCCGGGAAAGAGCTTGGTGTAAAATTCGCGACTCCGATCTTTGACGGTGCTACACTCGACCAGATCACTGAATATACTGAAAAAGCAGGGGTTTCTAGATTTGGAAAGACTTGGTTGCACGATGGTGAAACTGGCGAGCAATTTGACCAACCTGCAACCGTAGGTGTTATATACATGCTGAAACTTGGCCACATGGTCGAAGACAAGATGCATGCCCGTTCAATTGGTCCTTATTCACTGATTACCCAGCAACCACTTGGAGGTAAGGCTCAGTTCGGAGGACAGCGTTTCGGTGAGATGGAGGTTTGGGCACTCGAAGCATTCGGTGCATCCAACATCCTGCAGGAAATCCTGACCGTGAAATCGGATGACGTGATGGGGCGTGCCAAAGCGTACGAAGCCATTGTCAAAGGAGATCCAATGCCGCAACCTGGTATTCCGGAATCATTGAACGTTCTGTTGCACGAACTCAGGGGACTGGGTTTAAGTGTAAACTTAGAATAATTGGTTTGTCAGCATCCGGAGAGTATCTCTGCGGATGCCGGCTTTTTTGTTAATCATTTGGTTATGTTACAAATATTCCCTATAAATTATGGCATTCAGACGAGATAACAAGGTTAAAAGTAATTTCACCAAGATCAGTATCAGTCTTGCTTCACCCGAAGAAATTCTTGAACGTTCGCACGGAGAAGTCCTGAAACCAGAAACCATCAACTACCGGACTTACAAGCCCGAACGAGATGGACTTTTTTGTGAAAGAATTTTCGGACCGGTGAAGGATTACGAATGTCATTGCGGAAAATACAAACGCATTCGCTACCGCGGAATCGTTTGCGACCGCTGTGGCGTTGAAGTTACCGAGAAGAAAGTGCGCCGCGAAAGAATGGGCCACATTTCATTGGTGGTGCCGGTTGTGCACATCTGGTACTTCAAGTCTCTGCCCAACAAGATCGGTTACCTGCTCGGCCTGCCGACCAAGAAACTTGATTCAATCATCTATTACGAACGATATGTCGTTATCAATCCAGGGATAAAACGCAATGATGGCGTTAAATACCTTGATTTCCTGACAGAAGAAGAGTACATTGATATCGTCGATTCGCTGCCCAAAGAGAATCAGCTGCTGGATGACGAACATCCTGATAAGTTCATTGCCGATATGGGCGCCGAAGCATTGTACAAACTGCTTTCCAGGCTCGACCTGGATGAGCTCTCTTATGACCTGCGTAACAAAGCAGGCAACGAAGGTTCACAGCAGCGTAAGAGTGAAGCTCTGAAACGTTTGCAGGTTGTTGAAGCTTTCCGTTCTTCCAAGGTGAGAAATCAGCCTGAATGGATGATCGTGAAGGTTGTTCCGGTCATTCCACCGGATCTTCGTCCTTTGGTTCCATTGGATGGTGGGCGTTTTGCCACTTCCGACCTGAATGACCTCTACCGTAGGGTAATCATTCGCAACAACCGTCTGAAAAGACTGATCGAAATCAAAGCTCCTGAAGTTATTCTCCGCAACGAGAAACGGATGTTGCAGGAGGCTGTCGACTCACTGTTCGACAACAGCCGCAAATCCAACGCCGTTAAAACAGATAACAACCGTGCGCTGAAATCACTCTCTGACTCACTGAAAGGTAAGCAGGGACGTTTCCGTCAGAATTTGCTTGGTAAACGTGTTGACTACTCTGCACGTTCGGTCATTGTTGTAGGTCCAAACCTGAAAATTCACGAATGCGGTATCCCAAAAGAGATGGCCGCAGAATTGTATAAGCCGTTTGTCATCCGCAAGCTTATTGAGCGCGGTATTGTCAAAACGGTTAAATCAGCCAAAAAGATTGTCGATCGCAAGGATCCCGTTGTTTGGGATATCCTGGAGAATGTGATGAAAGGACATCCTGTTCTTCTGAACCGTGCTCCTACTTTGCACAGGCTCTCTATTCAGGCTTTCCAGCCGGTTTTGGTTGAGGGAAAAGCTATTCGTCTGCACCCGCTCGTATGTACCGGTTTCAACGCCGACTTCGACGGAGACCAGATGGCTGTTCACCTTCCGCTGGGAAATGCTGCCATTCTTGAGGCTCAGCTTCTGATGCTCTCCTCACACAACCTTTTGAACCCGGCCAACGGTGCCCCGATCACGGTTCCTTCTCAGGACATGGTACTTGGTCTTTATTACATGACCAAACACCGCAAAGGAGCAAAAGGCGAAGGACTCTCTTTCTACTCTTCAGAGGAGGCGATCATCGCCTACAATGAAGGTAAAGTTGACATGCACACCATCGTTAACTGCAAAGTCCTGGATTTGGATGAGAACGGAGAATCAAAATTAATGACCATAGAGACTACGGTTGGTCGTATCCTGTTTAATGAATTCGTGCCCAAAGAGGCCGGTTATCTCAATAAGTTGATGACCAAGAAGGCCTTGCGTGATATTATTGCTGATATTCTGAAAAGGACCAACAACGCTATCACAGCACAGTTTTTGGACGACATCAAAGATCTTGGTTACAAGATGGCATACCGTGGAGGTCTTTCATTCAACCTGGATGATGTTATTATCCCGGAAGGAAAAACCGAAATGGTTGAAGAAGGATATGCCGGCGTCGAAGAAATTTCGAACAACTACAACATGGGTTTCATCACCAACAACGAGAGGTACAACGGTGTGATCGATATCTGGACACACGTAAATGCCAAGTTGACCCAGAATGTGATGAAGACCATCAGTACAGATAAACAGGGATTCAACTCTATTTACATGATGTTGGACTCCGGGGCACGTGGTTCGAAAGAGCAGATTCGCCAGTTGTGCGGGATGCGCGGATTGATGGCCAAACCCCAGAAATCAGGATCTACAGGTTCACAAATTATTGAAAACCCGATCCTTGCAAACTTCAAGGAGGGCCTTTCGGTACTCGAGTATTTTATCTCCACCCACGGTGCACGTAAAGGTTTGGCCGATACGGCCCTGAAGACGGCTGACGCAGGATACCTGACCCGTCGTCTCGTAGACGTTGCACAGGATGTGATCATCAACGAACCCGATTGCGGAACACTTCGCGGTCTGATCGCTTCTGCGTTGAAAAACAACGAAGAGGTTGTGGCCTCCTTGTCTGAAAGAATCCTGGGTCGTACCACGGTTCACGATATTTACCATCCGATGACAGGGAAACTGATCGTTCATTCAGGTGAGCAGATTACAGAAGAGATTGCTGCCGTTATCGAAGACTCGCCAATTGAAAGGGTTGAGATTCGTTCGGTTCTTACCTGTGAAGCGGAGAATGGTGTTTGTGGAAAATGTTATGGCCGTAACCTGGCAACCGGTAAAATGGTACAGATGGGCGAGGCAGTCGGTGTGATTGCAGCACAGTCCATCGGTGAGCCTGGAACGCAGCTGACGCTTCGTACGTTCCACGTAGGGGGTATCGCTGGTAACGTTTCTACCCAATCTACCGTGATTTCCCGTTACGATGGTATTGCCGAAATTGAGGAATTGCGTACAGTAGAATGGACCGATGAAAAGGGCGAAAAAGTTGATATCGTAGTGAGTCGTTTGGCTGAATTGAAGATTCTGGACAAAAACACCGGAATTCCACTGTCAACACACTCAATGCCTTACGGATCAAAATTGTTCATCCAAAACGGTTCTGAAATCAAGAAAGATTCAGTCGTTTGCGAATGGGATCCTTACAACGGGGTTATCATCACTGAGTTCAACGGAAGGGTTAACTTCCAGGACTTTATTGATGGTACGACCTACCGTGAAGAGTCTGACGAACAGACCGGTTATCGCGAAAAAGTAGTTATTGAAACCAGAGATAAAACCAAGAATCCGACGTTACGTATTCTCGATGAGAATGGTGATGACATCAGGTTGTACAACCTTCCCGTGGGTGGTCACATCAGCGTGGACGAAGGTCAGATGGTAAAAGCCGGAGATGTATTGGTGAAAATTCCAAGGGCATCCGGGAAAGCCGGTGACATCACCGGTGGTCTTCCAAGGGTAACAGAACTCTTCGAAGCACGTAACCCATCCAATCCTGCCGTTGTTTCTGAAATCGACGGAGAGGTGTCACTTGGTAAAATCAAACGGGGTAACCGCGAGATCACCATTACTTCACGTACCGGAGAGCAAAAGAAATATCTCGTACCACTTTCCCGCCAGATCCTGGTTCAGGAAAACGACTACGTTCGTGCAGGTATTCCATTGTCGGATGGCGCTACCACTCCTTCTGATATCCTTGCCATCAAAGGTCCTACCAAAGTTCAGGAGTATATCGTGAACGAGGTTCAGGATGTTTACCGGATGCAAGGTGTGAAGATCAACGACAAGCACTTCGAGGTGATTGTGCGCCAGATGATGCGCAAGGTTGAAATAGTAGACCAGGGTGATACCCGCTTCCTCGAAAAACAGATCGTTGATAAGATGGAATTCAATACTGAGAATGACTGGGTATTTGGTAAGAAAATTGTTACGGATTCCGGAGATTCAGAGAACCTGAAAGCCGGACAGATTATCACCGCCCGTCGTTTGAGGGATGAGAATTCTATGTTGAAACGTCGCGACAAAAAGGTTGTCGAAGCAAGGGATGCAGTTCCTGCAACCTCCAGTCAGGTCCTTCAGGGAATCACCAGGGCTTCGCTTCAAACGAAGTCGTGGATGTCTGCTGCATCGTTCCAGGAAACTACCAAAGTATTGAACGAAGCCGCTATCAACGGCAAGGTCGATTACCTGGAAGGTTTGAAGGAGAACGTTATTTGCGGGCACCTGATCCCTGCCGGTACCGGTAACCCAATGTTCAGGAATATCGTGGTTGGTTCAAAAGATGAGTATGATCGTCTGATTGACCACAAGAAATACGAAACAGTAGAAGAAGAGGAGTAATCTTAAAAAGTTCAGGATGCAGGACGACAATCAAAATCAGCTTAACATCGAACTGAGTGAAGAGGTGGCTCAGGGAACCTATTCCAATCTGGCCATCATTACCCATTCTCCATCGGAGTTTGTACTGGATTTTGTCAGAGTGGTACCAGGAGTACCCAAAGCCCAGGTGAAATCACGAATCATTCTAACGCCTGATCATGCCAAAAGGCTGATGAAAGCGCTTCAGGAGAATCTCCAGAAATACGAAGCGATCTACGGATCGATTCAGATACAAGGGGATTACGATCCTTTCCCATCTACCCCTTTCGGCTCACCGAAAGGCCAGGCATAAAAAAATCCCCTTCGAGAGTTCGAGGGGGATTTTTTTTGAACTGTTAGTTAATAACTTTTCCAAAGTTGGATAAGTTGCTCATTCCCTCATCAAAGGATGAAACTTTGGAAAAGTTGATAGAATAAATAATTAAAGATCGCAATCGGTGGTAAAATTATCCAGCGAATGCCGGTGTATCTCTTTAAAAGATTCCAACCCATTAGACATTGTCAAGAGTTTGCTGATTTCGATAAAATCACAAACTCCGTCAACAATATCGTTGTACGAACTGTATTCCCAATCTTGATATTTTTCGCGAAAGCCATGATGAATGGGATTTCTGTGAGTATATACAATTGCATTTAGAAAATAGATTTTATCGGATATTAGTTCACGTTTGAAATTTTTGATGAACAAGGATCCCTTGCGGTGATATACTTTATTGAAGGACTGCGTGTAGCAGCTAAATAGATTCGCGAATTGTTTGGAGAGAAATTTTTCGATCGCCTCGTCGGAGATAACTTTTCCAAAGTTGAATCTGTTGTTCGTTCCCTCATCAAAAGTTGCAACTTTGGAAAAGTTCTTCGCTATTGATGAAACTTTGGAAAAGTTGTATCTAATCGACGGGTCGTTATTAATTCGTATCATCGCTTCTATCGTCTCGCGTTTTTGAATCCGCACCACCAAATGAAAATGGTTGGGCATCAGACAATAGGCATAAGTCTCAGCAATAGGAGAGATGAATAAGCGATACTTTTCCAGAAAATATAGAAAGTTTGCTTCTATCCGAAATATATTTTCGAAACCATTTGCATGGTTGAAAATGTGGTAACAGCTATCGGGTTGCAAAGATTCCATAATAAATTCACATTCCTTTGACTCTTATAAAGTTACAGAAAATTATGGTGAATTTGAAATTTCGTTAATAACTTTTCCAAAGTTGGATACTTGGCTCATTCCCATATCAAAGGATGAAACTTTGGAAAAGTTTTTGACGATTAGTTTTTAACGATTGGAAAAGTTATTAACGTTATTTCGAGATCTTTGATGCTGCCTCGCAAATTACTGATACCTTGTTTGTCGAGATCACATCTATCCCTGCCTGGATGGCCTTAACATAGGACTCAACATTCATATCACCTCCAAACCCATCTGAGAATATTTTTACTCCCTTGGCATGTGCACTGTCAATCAGCTCTTTAGAAAGATCTTTCCAATTGACATCCAGGGCATATGGATGCTGGGTATCAGCCATCTTGTCTAAATCCTTCCCGCTTCTCAGTCCTGGAAGTATTTTGGCTTTCGGGGCCAAATCCCTGATCTGATCTATTTGTTCTGCCTGGTTAATGTAAAAAACGGAACCCTCCAGAAGATTATATTTGGTAAGATAGTCTATGAGTACTTTGGCATTGATCTCTTTGCAATCGACGTAAAAGTAAGTTTTGTGCCAGGCTTTTTCGTTGTGTTCGGCCAAGAGCGCGCACGACTCCTCCAAGGTAGGAATCTTCTCTTCAGCAAAGAAAGGACCAAACCACTTACCGGCAGAAAGCGACCTTGCTTCGTTGAAATTCATATCTTTTAATGGACCTTTCCCATTGGTAGTCCGGTCCAGGTTACCGTCGTGCAGAATCAATGATTTGCCGTCTTTGGTCTGCCGAACATCCATCTCTATGTAATCTACCTCGAGGTCCAGTGCAATTTGCATCGCTGCCAATGTATTTTCAGGCGCAAATTCATTGGCAGCCCGATGCACTGCAACACCAACTACAGGGGTCTTGGCTGCACGGAATTTCATCATTTCTGCCTTCGTTTTGACATATTCCGGTTTGGAAGCGAGATAGTCAGCAAGTTTAGGGGGGAGCCTGAATTCAGTAGTTTTCCCTGAAACATAACTGTTCCCCGCGAGGAAAAGAGCGCAAATGGTCAATGTTAATAGAAGTTTCATGTAGTAGTAATAGAGTTATTGATTTGGAATATTGAATAATGGATTATCATTTTTACGCGATCTTGGATGCGGAGTTCCTTACTTTATCCATTTTACTTTATCCTTTATCCTTTTCAGTTGATATACATTGCCTTAAAATCACTCGGTGTCATGTTCGTTCCGGTCTTGAATTGCCGGTTAAAATTGGAAATATTGTTAAATCCTGATTCAATACATATTTGAGAAATGGGAATTCGGTTCTCTATCAGCAATTTTTTTGCATGGCACACCCTCAATTCGTTGAGGAATGTCATAAAGGTTTTCTTGGTACTTTTTTTGAAATATTTGCAGAAGGCGTGTGGCGTCATGTTGGCAATTTGGGCTACATCTTCAATCTGCAAAGGAGAATAAAAATTCTTGATCACATAGTGGTGCACTTTTTGAAGCCTGACAAAGGAAGGGCTATTGGCATCGAGAAATGGAGTACCTGATGAAAATTCCTCAGTAAGTAACTTTCTGGATTCTGCTTTTGCAAGTTCAGCAAGAATTTCGAGCATCAGGATGATTCGAAGTGGTCCTGTCGAATTGGGTAACTCCTCCAGCATGACAGGGATTGGCCCATTGATGGCATTGGGGAAAACCAATCCTGCATTTGATTTTCTCAATAATTCCATAATAGGAATCATCTCTTGAACAGTGAAAAATTTATCTCCCAAAAAATCTTCAGAGAAAAGTACGACAACGGCCTTAGCCTTCATCAGATCAGTCTGATCATGCACTGCATCATTTTTCCAGTAATGGGGAATATTGGGACCAAGAAGGATCAGATCTCCTTCCTGGAAATTCTCGATGGTGTCGCCAACAAATCTTTTCCCCTTGCTTTCGATCACATATTTCAATTCATATTCAGGATGAAAATGATATTCTGAATGAAACCGAGGTAATATTAACCTTGTGGCTAAGAACGACGATCCTTCACTAAGTAGGATCTTTTGGTAAGTTGCCTTCATTGTGGTATATTATTGTTTCATAGAAGTGATTTGATCTTAATATCTTGACAAAATTATATTAATCTTTGACAATACGGCATTAAAATGTAATAATATTAAAATATAAGTTTGTAGCGTGGAGAGTTAAGAATATAGAATTTAGTAAGCAAGCAAGTCAAACAAATGAAGAAAGTCGCGATTTTGGGTTTTGGGTTTATGGGGATGACCCATGCCGAATATATTCTCAAGAATAGCGATTTGGAATTGGTGGCAATCGTTGACAAGAATCCCACAGCAGTTGAAGAAAAATTGAAATTCAATACCGGTAATTTTGCCACTCAAGGAATAGATCAGGAGCATGTTGCCCAAATTAGAAGGTATGTCAGTATAGACGACTGTCTTGAATTTGAAGAACTGGATGCCGTTCACATTTGTGTACACACAGACCTTCACTATGAAATGACGCGCAAAGTGTTACTTCATGGGAAGCATGTTTTTCTGGAGAAACCTTTTTGCCTGAACATTCATCAGGCAGAAGAGCTGATCCGGATTGCCAGTGAGAAAGAGCGGATACTGATGATTGGTCACGTTGTCAGATTTATGCCTCCTTATCAAAAGCTTAAGGAGTGGATAGACAATGGAACTTATGGCGCACTCAAATTTCTCTCATTGTCAAGATTCTCAGGTGTCCCTGCCTGGGGGGAGTGGGTGGATCGCAGGATCTCATATGGATCCTCTGGCGGTGCCCTCTTCGATCTTCTAATTCATGACATTGATTATGTAAATTTTATTCTGGGAAAACCGGGAAGTATTAGATGTGATTATCTTCCGGGATTGTTGAGCAAACATGATTACGTCAGTGCAATGTGGAATTATCTTGATAAAGATATCCATGTTAAGATAGAAGGAGGGAACATCTTTCACGCTACTTTCCCATTTCAGGCGGGTTATATGGCAAATTTTGAGCAAGCGAGTGTTCAGTATTCAACTATGAAGGGCGATTTGATCCTGGTTGCAACTGATTCCAAAGTTGAAGAACTCCCGTCCGGTGCAGCCGGCGACGGATTCTACAATGAGATTGCCTATTTCGTGCAGTGTATCAACCACAACAGGCCGCCCGTCGAATGTTTGCCCGAGTCCTCGCTTCAGACGATACAACTATGCTACGATCACTTATAACGAATTAACAGATGAAGAATTTAGCTATTAACGGGGGGCCAAAAACTGTTGTGAGGGATTTCGATTGGCCCCTTTACGACGAAACCGATATCAAAAGTGTGGCGGATATTGTGCGGAGCGGCAAATGGGGAAATCCTGATTGCGGGGGAGAGGTGGCCATCTTTGAGAAGGAGTTTGCGGCTTTTTGCGGAACAAAATATGCGCTTACCTGCGTAAATGGTTCTGTTGCCCTGCGACTGGCTTTGATTGCCTGTGGTGTTAAACCCGGCGATGAGGTTATTGTTCCGCCCTATACTTTTATTGCAACAGCTTCGATTGTCATCGAAGCCAACTGTGTCCCTGTTTTTGTTGATATTGATCCCCGAACATATAACCTCGATGCTTCAAAAATTGAGGCAGCGATAACTCCAAGAACAAAAGCGATCATCCCGGTACATTTTGCAGGTATGGCATGTGAGATGGACCAGATTGTTTCCGTCGCGAAAATACATGGATTAAGAGTGATAGAAGATGCCTGCCATGGACATGGAGCGGAATACAAGGGAAAAAAACTTGGATCAATTGGTGATGTCGGCTGCTTTAGTTTTCAATCTTCCAAGAATCTCACCAGTGGTGAAGGCGGGATCGTCGTAACCAACGATGATGGCTTGTACCAAATGATGAATTCGCTTCGCAATGTTGGGCGTGTGGAAGGTGGGGCATGGTATGAGCACCACAATGCCGGGTGTAATTACAGAATCACGCAGTTGCAGGCAGTATTGCTATCAAGTCAGTTGAAAAGGCTGGAAAAACAGACAGCTATACGGCATGCAAATGGCACTTATCTCAATGAATTGCTGTCGCAAATTGATGGGATAACCCCGCTTACAAGAGATTTGGGAGAGACGGTTCACAGTTACCACATCTACATATTCAAGTACGATCAGGCAAAATTCAACGGACTATCTAAAGTGGAATTTGCAAAGATGCTGGCTGCGGAGGGAGTACCATGTTTCATGGGTTATCCCGAGCCACTCTACAAACAACCATTGTTTCAGAAGAAAAACTTCATGTGTTATGCCATACCTGAAACGGTAGACTATTCAAAGGTTCAATGTCCGGTTACGGAAAAAGCCTGTTACCACGAAGCTGTCTGGATCATGCAGCATGCGATGCTTGGTTCAAGGAAAGAGATGGAACTCTTCGCTTCGGCCATTGTAAAAATTAAAAAATCTACAAAATAATAATACAATAAATAAGTACTCTTACGAATTTCGAAAAAAGTCAGCCAACGATTTGTATTTTTCAACTACTACTACTATTTCTGCAAGTCTGTGTTTTGACCGTGCAAAGGGTTGTTCTTCAAGGACAACCCTTTTTGTCTATACTTCTTCGTAAGTCGTATCCACTGTGTTCCCGGCATTTGTTCCCTTTGGCATTTTTCTTAACCTCCAGGCCATTGTTAATTCCAGGATTCCATAGACTACTAAAATTGCCCCAAAAAATTTGAGAATATTTTCAGTGCTTTCGATGGGTTGAACAAGAAGGAATGCGCCTCCGGAGATCATAACAAAGCCAAAAACCAGATAGATCCACGACCAGATGGACTTTGAAAGAGTTCCCAAAGTCCCAAGAAACATCATCAGTCCGAGAAACAAGATGATGATCCCAAAGAAGAAGCCAAAAATCTTCACAATGGCCATCGGCTGGAGTACAAAAAGCATTCCCCAAAGAATATTGAAAAATCCCTGAAACGAAGTATTGAAGCCTATTCCATTGGATTTTTTTCTTCCGGAGAACAACATACTGAAAATTCCGCTAATCAAAATCATTCCTCCAACCATCATTATCACTGATTTAAGGGTTATGCCCGGCATAGCCAAAATGATTACCCCAATGGCAATGGTAAGGATCCCACGTATGAAGGAATTTTTTGGAGAGGGAAGGAAAAAAAATTTCATGATTGTACGATTAAAGATTTGGGTAAAACAATATTAGCATTTATTTGGGAAGAAATGGTTAAAATACCACAACTTTATAATGCGTTTAATCGCTAACTTTCCACCAACAAATCAACAGTCAATGAGAAACATATCTAATTTTCACCTCCTGATGGCAATAAGTTTCATCGGGTTGTTATCCTATCCCAATGACAATGCATGCGGGCAGGAGGTTAAGCAATATACGAAGTATGTCAACCCATTGCTGGGGACAGATTTTTTCGGGCATACCTACCCTGGGGCGTCATTGCCTTTTGCCATGGTGCATGTCAGCCCGGATTGCAATACTTCAGGCTGGACCTACAGTGCTGGGTACACCTATTCAGACCAGTCGGTCATTGGTTTTAGCCACACCCATTTCAGTGGAACCGGAATGGTGAGTGGAGGGGATATTTTACTGCAACCCATGGTCTCTGACAGATTAAAAATCGTACCCGGCACCATTGAAAGGCCGGAAGAGGGATACCGTTCCAGATTTGATCACAAGGATGAAGTTGCCACACCCGGATATTATTCGGTTTATCTGAAAGACAATCAGGTTAAAGTTGAATTAACTGCAACACAACGGGCAGCCATGCATAGGTATACTTTCCCGGCTACGTTGAATGCCAGGGTAATTCTGGACATTGGACATCAAATTGGATCCACTCCTTCCACTGGACGTTCAAGAGTTGATATTGTGAATGACCACCAGATTGAGGGATGCAAAAGCACAGAGCAGGGGAATATCTATTTTTCGGCAGAGTTCAGCAAGCCATTCGAATACTACGGAACATTTGATGCCACCTACAAAACACCCGAATCAGGAGGCAGTATTTTCCCCTATAAAAACAGCGAGATTGGTGATAAAATGGGAGCGTTTGTGACATTTCAAACAAGCTCCAACGAGCAGGTTCTGGTTAAAATTGCCTTGTCTTATGTTGATGTTGAAGGGGCGCGAAAGAATTTGAAGAAGGAGATGCCTGATTTTGATTTTGACCGGGTCCGGGATGATGCGGAAAAAACATGGAACAATGAACTTTCAAAGATCGAGATATCAGGCGCAACAGAGAAAAAGATGGAGATCTTCTATACTGCAGTTTATCATTCCCTGCTTGCACAATATATCTCACAGGATGTCGACGGCAGGTATTTTGGTATGGATGGTAAGGTGCACATGGCCAATGGATATGATTTTTATGGATCGTTCTCCTGTTGGGACACTTATCGTTCCCAGCACCCATTCCTGACCTTGGCAGCACCCGGGCATGTGAACGATTTTTTAAAATCCATCGCTGCCAAAGCAAAAGATTTTGGATGGATGCCTGCACAACATTTTTTAAATGTCTATGGTGAGGGTATGGTGGGCGATCATCTTATTCCAATTGTTGTGGATGCATACATGAAAGGATTTCGTGATTTTGATGTCGAGTTTGTTTACCAGGCCATGCGAAAAAAAGCACTGGAGCTTCCAAAGGCCCCGGTCCCGGTCAGTGCAGCACGATCCGGACTCGAATATTATCTGAAACTTGGGTACACTCCCATTGATAGGGTGACAGAAGCCGTACCCAACACCCTTGAACTTGCCTACGACGATTGGTGTATTGCCCAGATGGCCAAAGCGCTAAGAAAAAATTCGGATTATGATCTGTTCATGAAACGGGCAATGAATTACAAGAATTTATGGGATGGAACTGTTGGTTTTATGCGACCAAAAAAAGCCGACGGTACTTTTCTGGAGGTGCTGAACGGACGCGGACAGGTTATTGACACCGTTGGTAAGCATACCTTCTATAGATATTTCGACCCCCTTTTGGTTGGCAGGCGTCCTTCAAGACATTACACCGAATCAAATGCATGGCAATACATCTGGTCTGTTCAGCATGACGTGAAGGGGTTGATTGATCTGTTCGGAAGTACCAAAAAATTCAACGACAAGCTGGATCAGTTTTTCACTATGGATCCAAATATTACCCCTCCCAAATATGTGGGTGTTGTGGGAACAATTGGTCAATACGTTCATGGGAATCAGCCTTCCCATCACGTAGCCTATCTGTACAACTATTCAGGAGAACCCTGGAAAACGCAGGAGAGGGTACGGCAGGTTTGTGAGCAACTCTATAAATCAGGGCCGGGTGGATTGTGCGGAAATGAGGACATGGGATCACTCTCATCGTGGTATGCGTTGAGTGCCATGGGAATCTACGCGGTGACACCTGGTGAGCCCGTTTACAACATTGGATCCCCTTTGTTTGAAAAGGTTGTGCTTCACCTGCCAGGAAATAAGCAATTCGACATTCAGACTATGAGTAATTCATCCGAAAACAAATATATCCAGTCTGCAACATTGAATGGATCCCTTTTCAACAGACCTTGGATTACGCACGATGAGATCGTCAAAGGAGGATCGCTTATTCTCCAAATGGGCTCCAAACCCAACAAAAAATGGGGGAACCTTTCTCCTCCGCCCTCCATGAGCAAATAAATAATAAAAAATCATTCTAAATTATTTGGGTGTTTTTGGGTTATTCTTTTTTTTGAACATGTCATTTATATGTTCTAAAGTCTTGTATGAATTGACTTCACGGCCATTAAACAACTCTTTTAACCAACCTGCAGGAATTTTTCCAATGGATGCACTCTCTTTGGTGTTTTCCAACCTTTTGGTAACCATTTGATGAAGTTTTATATTTGCACCCCGAAAGCTTGAAATACCCATGAGAATTGGTTCACATCAACAAAAAAAGATTTTGTGGGTTATGTCTTAGCCGATCTTTGGTTCCATCAAACAAATGAAAAATAAAATTATAAACTGATCATAAATCTTTTTTGCTAAGAAGGGTATCCGGTTTAAAGTACGGAAACCCCCGAATGATGAATATTCTGACCATTGTCTATTCTCCTGCATGTGCGGGATCAAATAAAAACAAATATAACAGATGAAGGGTTTAAAAATAATTGTATTGGCCAAACAGGTTCCCGATACCAGAAATGTTGGGAAGGATGCCATGAAGGCCGACGGAACTGTAAACAGGGCGGCGCTTCCTGCAATTTTTAATCCGGAAGATCTCAATGCACTTGAGTTGGCGTTGAGGGTGAAGGACACATTACCAGGAACTACCATTACCATTCTTACAATGGGACCGGGCAGGGCTGCTGAGATTATTCGGGAAGGCTTGTACCGGGGAGCCGACAGTGGCGTTTTACTCACTGACCGTGCCTTTGCGGGATCCGATACGCTTGCCACTTCTTACGCTTTGGCACAGGCCATCAAGGAGATGGGGCATTATGATCTGATTGTAGCCGGCAGACAGGCAATCGATGGAGATACGGCGCAGGTAGGTCCGCAGGTTGCTGAAAAGTTGAATTTGCCGCAGGTTACCTATGTCGAGGAGGTGATATCTGTTGAAAAATCGGCCATAGTAATGCGTCGTAGGCTGGAGAATGGTGTTGAAACCGTAAAATCACCTCTGCCCATGCTCCTTACGGTAAATGGAAGTGCGCCCGAATGTCGTTCGAGAAATGTAAAAATGCTGATGAAATTTAAGCATGCCAGAACGATCACAGAGAAGCAGGAGGCTACTGAAGATTATACCCATCTGTATGATCATCGCCCCTTCTTGTACATTCGGGAGATGACAGTTGGTGATATTAAAACGGATGCGGATCAACTCGGATTAACGGGATCTCCTACCAAAGTAAAAAAAATCGACAATGTTGTGCTTCAGGCAAAGGATGCAAAGAAGTTGAATACTTCGGATGAAGGGATCAACGATTTGATGAGAGAACTGATTGAGAGTCATGTGATCGGTTAAAGATTTCCAAATTTTAAAATACTAGATGAATGAACAACATATTTGTTTACTGTGAAGTTGAAGAGGGAATTGTATCCGAGGTGAGCCTCGAACTTCTGACCAAAGGCAGAAGCCTGGCCAACCAGTTGGGTTGCCAGTTGGAGGCCGTTGTAGCCGGATCCGGACTGAAAGGAGTTGAAAAGCAAATACTTCCGTATGGCGCCGATGTTCTTCATGTCGCAGATGACCCGCGTTTAGAGCCATATACAACATTGCCTCATTCTGCAATCCTGATCAAACTTTTCGAAGAAGAAAAACCGCAAATTGCGCTCATGGGAGCTACACCCATTGGCCGTGACCTTGGACCCCGCGTCTCCTCCGCTTTGCATAGCGGATTGACAGCAGATTGTACCAGCCTTGAGATCGGCGACCATGAAGATAAAAAGGCAGGGATGGTATACAAGGATCTTTTGTACCAAATCAGACCCGCATTTGGTGGGAACATTATTGCAACCATTATCAATCCCGATTGTCGTCCACAGATGGCAACCGTTCGGGAAGGGGTGATGAAAAAAGAGAAAATCAACGCGAACTATCCGGGGATAGTAAAGCAGCTTGAGGTTTCCAAATATGTTAGCGACCTTGATTTTGTCGTTCAGATACTCGAAAGGCATACGGAGAAGAAAAAGATCAACATCAAAGGGGCCTCCATCGTCGTTTCCGGAGGATATGGTGTTGGATCCAAGGAAAACTTCAAATTGTTGCATGACCTGGCGGCCGTTCTTGGAGCCGAGGTAGGCGCATCGAGGGCAGCCGTTGATGCCGGATACGCAGAGCATGATCGTCAAATTGGACAAACAGGTATTACGGTTCGTCCGAAGTTGTATATTGCTTGTGGAATTTCAGGCCAGGTACAGCACCGTGCCGGAATGGAAGAGTCAGCCCAGATCATTTCGATCAATTCTGATCCGGAAGCGCCAATTAACTCCATCGCCGATTATGTAATTACCGGTGATATCTCTGAGGTCATTCCAAAGATGATCAAGTATTACAAATCTAATACGAAGTAAATCGAGGTTGAATCGGGGTATCCCCACTAAAATTATTTCAAATGGCAAATTTTTACAACGATAATAAAGACCTTAAATTTCATTTGAGCCACCCAATGATGCACAAGTTGGTGTCATTGAAAGAGCGGAATTTTGAAGACAAGGATAAATATGATTTTGCTCCTCTTGATTTTGAGGATGCGATGGACAGTTATGACCGGGTTCTGGAAGTTGTAGGGGAGATAAGCGGAGAAATCATCTCGCCCAATGCTGAAAGTATTGATGCCGAGGGGCCACAGGTTGTTGACGGGCATGTTAAATATGCCCGGGGCACACAGGAAAATCTTGATGCACTGATAAAAGCCGGACTGATGGGTATAACACTGCCACGCAGGTTTGGAGGACTGAATTTCTCCATCGTCCCATATATTATGGCTGCCGATATTGTATCCAGAGCGGATGCAGGCTTTGTCAATATCTGGGGTTTGCAAGATTGCGCGGAAACCTTGAATGAATTTGCATCAGAAGAACAAAAGATGCGTTACCTGACACGCGTAGTGCATGGCGAGACGATGGCCATGGATCTGACTGAACCCGATGCAGGTTCCGATCTTCAGGCAGTACAATTGAAGGCCACTTATGATGAGAAAAAGGGTACCTGGCTGCTGAATGGTGTGAAAAGGTTCATCACCAATGGAGACGGTGACATTGCGCTTGTTCTGGCCCGGTCTGAAGAGGGTACCCGTGATGGTCGCGGTCTCTCCATGTTTGTATATGACAGGAGAAGCGGTGGAGTTGTTGTTCGCCGCATTGAGCACAAAATGGGAATCATAGGTTCACCCACCTGCGAGTTGGTTTTCAAAAATGCACCGGCAGAATTGATCGGATCCCGTAAAATGGGTTTGATCAAATATGTGATGGCTTTGATGAATGGAGCCCGTTTGGGAATAGCGGCACAATCTGTAGGTATTTCTGAAGCTGCCTACCGGGAAGCGCTTCAATATGCAAAAGAACGTAAGCAGTTTGGTAAACCTATCATCGAATTCCCGGCAGTCTTCGAGATGCTTTCCGTGATGAAAGCCAAACTGGATGGTTCACGCACTTTATTGTACGAGACCTCAAGATTTGTTGATTTGTATAAGACCTACGAGCAAATATCGGAAGACCGCAAGTTGGAGCCTGCTGAACGAAATGAGATGAAGGAGGCGCAAAGGATTGCTGATTTGTTTACACCACTTGCAAAAGGTACCACTTCTGAATACTGTAATCAAAACGCCTACGATGCCGTTCAGATCCACGGAGGTTCAGGTTTTATGAAAGATTATCCGGTTGAACGGATTTACCGTGATGCGCGTATTACCTCTATCTACGAGGGAACTACCCAATTGCAGGTTGTAGCGGCCATAAGGGGTGTAACAACCGGGGGCTATTTAAAGCAAATAAGGGTCTACGAAAAGGCAGAATTGAAACCGGAGCTCGAAAAATTCAGGCGGATTTTGATCTCCCTGACACAGGATTATGAAGAGGCCGTAGAAAAGGTTGTCGCATCCGGGGATGATGAGTTTATCGATTTGCATGCCCGCAGAATGGTTGAAATGGCAGGTTACATTACCATGAGTTATCTTTTGGTACTAGATGCCAACCGTGATAGTTCTCATCTCAGATCTGCACAGGTCTTTAACAAAATGGCCAAGGGAGAGGTGAAAGCAAGGGCCGAGTTCATCCGGGCCTCCTCAATCGAAGATATAGGACTTTATAAATACTAATCACTTTTGATTAAATTGCCAATGTCATCCTTTCGGTTGCAATCATGTAGTGGCGTGCGAAATTATCATCCTTCATGTAACCAATCAGTTGTTGTTGAAATACTTTTGCCTCGTCCGATAAAGCCACAATCTTTTTATTGTTTTCAAGATTGTCAGGCTCTTTCTTCTGAACTTTGATTACTTCTATGAAATCATCCATCCAGCGTTCGTAATTTTCCATAAAGACCTTTTGGTCTTTATCAATGGCAAATGTATCGCTAGAAGGTGTTTCCGCACCCTGTAAGATCGTTGTCCCGGTCAGGGTAACCCCGAGTGTTAATCCAAGTTTAGATAAAAACTTGCGGCGATTTTCATCATATCCATTCATGAGATTGTAATTTAAATATAAAATGCGTGAGCAATATTTGTGCCGAAGCACCAATTTTCTTTGGTGATGGATACGGAATAGCTTGTTGGAGGTTTCAGCAAGGGTAGGGCAATGGGCTTAACAGGGATATAATTGTTGAAGTTCTAATCCATTAATTGGGGCGGGTTGGTTTTTGAATCCAAAGGTTTTAATCTTTTATACTTCCAATTGTTCTGATTTTGGTCTTTTTCTTTGTCGCAAATCTATTCACCTATCACCCCATTCTCGTAACTTATCATTTTTTTGTCTTTTTGATAGTGGCGATTCCCCAATTTGACGAGAGAAATAGAATGAATTTAATTGATTTTGCCTAATTGTTAAAAGATATATGGAATTTAAATAGCAGGTTATAAGGCATATAAATCTGAATTTAAGATTTGACACATTTTTTCTTCTTAGGCATTAGGAGGAGAACAAAAAGTCTCTATCTTTGCACCCACGTTTAAGGGCAGAAAGTGGATATTAATCCGGTAAGTTTTTAGGCGCAGTTCAAAGAGAGGGGCATTTAGAAATTGAGAAATTGGTTAATGATGCCTTGGTAGAGCGAAAGATTTCGGAAAAAAACCTATAAAAAGGTTTGTACAGGAAATAAAAAGGCTTTACATT
>JALOCD010000036.1 GCA_023228025.1 Prolixibacteraceae bacterium
TAATTATTTGAAATTTAATTGTAAAACAGAGATGATTTGCTAATAGACCCATATAAATCGTTTGCTATAATATATAAATAACTGTAAATCAATCATTAAAAATGGGCGGCTTAAGCGCTTATACCAAAAGAATTATTTGATATCTAGGACAAATCATATCTTTAATTGTAACATAAAAAAATCTAAAAACATTGCTAAACAATCCAACCATAAGTAATAAGAAACCAAAAATAATTAGAAATACTCCAATTGCAATTCCCAATGTGAAGAGTCCAACCATAATTGAAATGACAGCCAATCCATAAATAAACTCGCTTTTTTTACTTGATTGGTTTTTTGATCTATCTATCTTTTGGGATTTTACGTCAAAATAGTCATCAAATGAATACTTTTTACTGTCTATTTGGAGATTGACACCACTTACTATTATCTGAAAATCCTTGTAATATATAATCTTTGAAAGCTCATACTCCTTTTTTAATCTTTCTGATTGCTCAATATGGTATTTTTTAGAATTTACTTCTGCCTCTTTCCTTTTTAATTCTTGTTCTTTAAATAGTAATTCTCTTTCTTTTTCTAAAAGATCATTGTAATTGGAATCTGATTTATTTTCTGTACTTGACCTACTAAATGAAATATCATATTGACGACGTTTTATATCATCAGACAATGTCTCATATGCAGAATAAATCTCTTTGAATCTTTCTTCAAAGAATTTATCACCACTTTGCTTGTCTGGATGATATTTAGTGGCATATAATCTAAATGCTTTTTTAATCTCATCCTTCGAAGCATTTTTTTCTAATCCTAATATTTGATAATAATTTTTCACTCGAAATTTGAGTAGATGTGATTTTGAGGCACTTTATACCACCTACCATCCTTTATATCCAGTACAAACATGCTTCATACGTCTAGTTTTGGAGCAAAGAGGTAGGTTTGTTGCGTGTTAGATGGTCATAAACTTACCTAATAATATTTGAACACCAAAGCTTTAGGCAGGAAAATTGTGCCGGGCAAACCCGGGTGATGCGGTTTGTAACCCACCTCGCTGGTGCGGATAAGGATAAAGTAAAAAGGATAAAGTGGCATTTCATTTGAATCGAAAATTCTGGGTGATGTTGATCAAATTCAACCACTTCGCGGTTAAAAATATTCATTCAAAACCTAAATATTTTGGCTACCACAAATCCCACTTTATCCTTTATCCTTTATCCTTTATCCTTTATCCTTTATCCTTTATCCTTTTTACTTTATCCTTCTTCAAAAAACGCCTCCACCCCCGGGTAATCAAACTCGGCCATCGCCTTGTCAAGCGGGAAAAGAAAAAACTTGCACTTCGCGGTAGCGCAGACGGTTCCGTCGCTGCTCAAAAGTTTCCCTTCAACCACAGCCACCCTGCTATTTTGCTCTACCAGTTTTGCCCTGAGGGTAATCTCCCCATCGCTGATCAGCACCGCCTTCCGGTAGCTGATCTCCATGGAGGTTGTCACCCCGGTGGTTTTGCAATTTGTCAGAACGACCCAACTGCAAAGTTCATCCATCAGCGCCGCCTGAATGCCCCCATGCAAAACATTTCTGAACCCTTCCGCCCATCTTTGCGGGTTCCATTGTGCCGTAACCTCATCGCCATCCATGGCGAATTTCAATTGCAATCCCTTCTCGTTGTTGGGCGAACAACCAAAACAGTTGTACTCTCTCCGTCCGGATGTCAGGTAAGGGTTGGTTATTTTTCTGCTCATTATTCAAAAATTTGATTCTGAATCATTTAATGTCTGGTTAATATCCTTCTTTATCCACTACGTGGAAAATGACCGAAATTATTCATTTATTCTACAATACTGTATCCGCTACGCGGAAAGCAATCTGTCGTCGACAAACGTTGATGGTAAAAATATAATACACTGTAAAACAATAGCTAGAATAAACATCTTTTCCGCGTAGCGGATACAGTATTGTAGAATATCATGCCCCAAAGTACATTTTACCTCGTAGAGGTTAAAGAAATTTAGCCTTTTCAGTGGTTTTGCAATATTTTACCGGACACCATTGATAAATATATCTATTTCAATGCACGCCTAAATAAGACCTTGTGCACTACTGAAACCCTTCAAACATTTTAACATTATAAACTTTTCAAACCCTTGAAACTAATTCATCATTTACTCAACTCAACTTTAACCACTTCATTCTTTTGAAGATACCAGATATTTCCTTCGCAGGAGTTGTACCCCATCTTTTTCAGGTCAGTCAGGTATCCTTTCATCTGCCGGATATCCTTGTCCGACTTTTCTCCGGTTTTGTAATCGATCACAACAGCTGTATTCTCCTTGAGTAGAACACGGTCTGGCCGGTGTTTGGATTCACCCACCCGCAGGATATCACGCTCGTTCAGCACCCGCCACTGATCTGAAAACCAGGTGGCATAAGGTTCTTTCAGCAACATATCATTGATCCTGACAACGATTTCCCTGCCATCCTCTGCACTCAGCGCCCCGGATACAACCATTTGATTGACAGCAATCCCCACATCTCCTCGGGTCTTTATCTTTTCGAAAACCTGGTGCATTACGGTTCCCTTGTTGATCCTTTCCGCCTGTCCGGCACCGGTCAGTTGGAAATAATCCTTGCTGTGCAACCTTATTTTCATCCTGTTACTGCTCGAACTAAGCATCAGCGGTTGATTTGGCTTGATTTTCACCTCAGGCGACTCATTTTTACCGGCAATATCCAGCGATCCCAATTCAAAAATCTTTTCGTCCAGACTCCAGAATTTACCAAAATCGCTGTATTTTTCCCGATCAATGCTGTCCAAAAGCGGCGGGTTTTCTATCAGGGATTGCACCAATTCGGCAACATTCCCGGGCTTTTTAATCTCCTCCTTGTAGGGCATGATGATGAAAAGGTTATTAATTGCCCGTGTTGCTGCCACATAAAGTAAATTGAGGTTATCCAGGATACTGTACAAGAACTCTTTGTTGTAATCGTACGAGAAAATGGACTCCTTTAAATTACTTTCACACTTTAACAAAACCATTTTCAGGTTGTTAAAAGGCTCAATCTCCGGAATGGACCAGATGTAAGGTAACTTGCGGGGATTCAATCCAACCTCCCAATTACAGAAGGGAATGAAAACAGTCGGGTATTCGAGCCCTTTGGATTGGTGTATCGAAGAGATCCTGATAAAATTCTGAATGTTGGTAAGGTTGAGCGTCTTGTTGCTTCCGCTCGCCTCCCACCACTCCAGAAAACCGGAAATCCCTCCGCAATCATCCCTGCCATATTCAAGTGCCATGTCCAGGAATGCCTGCAAAAACAGCTTTTCCCCGACGATTGACCCAAGCTCAAAATGGTCGACAATGGAGACAGCCAGTTCATAAAGCGGCAAAGCCAATAGCCCCGTAACAAATTCGGAATTGGGATCTTCATCCAGCCATTTTTCGAAAAGGACGGGAACCGGCGCTCCGGGGTCGAATAGCCCATGCAGATCGATCTGCTGCCCGGTCCCATCGGGTATATCCTCCTGCTTCAATACCCGGTAATATCCATATAGGATTTCGGCCCTGACCTTCTGAGGCTCCTTGCGGGTAAAAAACCAAAAGAAATTCACCACAAACCGCACGACCTGCGATTGCCCGATTTTAAGCGTATCGCTGGTAATTACATCGTAAATACAGCCCGGTTGCGGGTCACTCTTTTTCCGTTCCCAAAGCGCCTTGGCGATCAAACCGGCTTCTGAATTTTCCCTTACCAGGATGGTGATCTCCTCGGCTTTTACGCCTGATTTCTGAACCTCCTCCAACTGCCCGATCAGATGAACCAGGGCTATCTCCCTGAACCCATGCTTGCTTTTTGCCTCTTCGGCATCGACAAAGGTTATCTTGACGTGTCCTTCCGGTATCCCCGGATGTGAACAAATTTGATAAGGATCCCCGTATGCCTGGGCAATAACCCCGTGCAGTTCTTCAAATTGAAAGCCGGGAGTCTCCTCTTCAAACCAATTGTTTAGATAGGCCGACGCGTTTCGAAAAAGGGTATTGTTGAAATCCACGATATTTTTTCTGCTTCGCCAATTCTTGTCAAGAACCTCCTCCCTGACCGGTTGATGGCCCAAGTCGCGGACCAATTGATTGGCCAGCAGGTTCCAGTCGCCGTTTCTCCAGCGATAGATGGACTGTTTGACATCCCCAACTACCAGCGAGGAGTACCCCGAGGCCAGCGCATTTTCTACCAGTGGTTTAAAATTGTTCCATTGCTGAACGGAGGTATCCTGAAATTCGTCCAGCATGAAATGATGGTAGATTAGACCCACCTTCTCATAAATGAACGGGGTATCATTCCCTTCGATGATTTTTCCTATCATTCTGCCCGAATCACTGAGAAGTACCATGTTGTTTTCCTTCAACACCTCCTTCATTTTTAGGGCTATATTTCCCAACAGCCCAAAAGGATAGATGTTTTTCAAAATTGCCTGAGCGCTGTTGATTTTGGGAGTTTCCTCCGACAAGGCCTCAACCGCCTCATTCAACAATCTGTTTAATCCAGCATGGTACAAGGTTTCAATTTGGCTAATCAGCCCCGGATTATCACTCTTCTTGTACCAGTTTCCTGGATTGTGCCTGGCCTCCAGTGCCGTTTTGGTGGGAGTCTCAAATTTCCCGTTTACCAGCTTGTTGAAGATATTGACAAAGGTATTTTTCCCTCCTTTGAATTGATCAATGCCCAAGCCCGCTCCAGAAATCAATGCAATAGCTTCCTGCCCGATTCCCCTTAACCTTACATCCGACTCCCTGACCACTTGCTTGATTGCCTGAACATAGAGACTGAGGCTCTCTTTGCCGGCCAAAGATTGTGCTAATTCGTCCCCAAAGATTTTGAATGCCTCTTTCTCGACCTCTTTGCCAAATTTTAAAAGCTCCTGCCTGAAATCCCAACTTCTACCCTCCTCCAGATTTTCCTCGAGAAAGAGGATCATCCAGCTCATCAACAAACTGTTCTCTTCAATTTCCTGAAACAGGAGGTCAATGGCATCTTCCAGCGCTTGCCGGTTGTCGATCTCCGTTCGGAAAGAGGCATTCAACCGGATCTCCCTGGCAAAAGCCCTGATCACCTTTTGAAAGAAGCTGTCGATGGTCATGACTGAAAACCGGGAGTAATCGTGGAGGATCAATTTCAGGATTTCAGTCGCTTTCTCGCGTATCCTTTGTTCACTACCTACCCCCTTCAATAGCGTCAAATACCTTGAATCGCTGCCATTGGAAAGGTTTCCCAACTCATTTAAGATGCGGTCCTTCATCTCGGCCGTTGCCTTATTGGTGAAGGTAACTGCCAGTATATTCCTGTATGATTTAGGCCGGGCGAACAACATTTTAAGGTATTCACCAACAAGCAGGAAGGTTTTGCCCGATCCTGCCGAAGCCTTGTAAATGTTCAATCCGCTGACTGCCATACTTTATGGTTAATCTGATTGTGCTAAAATTAGGTATTATGATTGAACCTTATGACACTACTCAAGATTTCCAGCCATTTTTAATTAATTTATCCTCACAAATTGATTAAATTAGGCTGATTGAACAGATGTTACAATAAAATAATAGAAATCGGATGCAACATTTTATTTATGGCTGCGTCTTTAGAGTAAAAGAGAGAAAACTGGAACAGTAAAGATGTACATCAACATTCATCAACCTTTGATCGACAGGTGCCTTTTAAATGACAAAGAGGCCCAATTCAGTCTGTACAAACTGTATTACCGGTCGATGTACAATACCTCGCTGAGAATTGTCAATGACAGCGATGATGCGGAAGATATCATGCAGGAGTCGTTTTTGACCGCATTTCAAAAGCTAAGTAGTTACAAAGGGGAGGTAAGTTTCGGAATATGGCTGAAAAGGATCGTGGTGAACCGATCGTTGGATTATCTGAGAAAGCGGAAAGTAGCCTTTGAAGAGGTAAGTTCAGATCTGTCAGTTTATGACGAAGAGCCGGAGAATGAACCCACTTTCACTGTTGAAGAGGTAAAGCTGCCATCTCTCAGATGTCGGACGGCTATCGGACCATACTCTCCCTGCTTCTGCTTGAAGGATATGATCACGAAGAGGTGAGCGAGATTCTGGGGATCAGCAATGTAACCAGCCGTACACAGTTCTGTCGTGCAAAGCAACATCTCAGGGAAATACTAATCGGAAGAAGAGTAAAACAAATGACATTGGAACAATATGGATAAGCTAGAAAAATTATTCCGGGACCAACATGAAGCTTTCGACGAAGAGCCAAAGGAAGGTCATCTCCTGCGGTTTGAGGAGAGGCTTGAAAAATATCACAAGCGTAAAAAACCAATTTTGAGAAGTTGGCCATTTCTTAAGATCGCATCGCTGGTGATCATCGTTCTGCTCTCCGCCAATCTCTTCCTTTATCTGCTCCCGGGCAAGGCAGACAAGCAGGTTCAGGGATTAACCTACAACGAGATGGATGAAACAGCCAGGTTCTATACTGTCCGGATTAACAGTGGCCTATCCCAGCTGCAACAGATGGCCGATCAAGGTATTGGGACCTCCCAGGATCTGGCGCAGGTAAAAAAGGAGATGGATGAGATGGACAGGTTGCACCAGGATTTGCAGAAAGAGTACAGCAATAACCCAAATGACGAACGGGTAATCAATGCCATGATCGAATATTATCAAACGAAACTTGACATCATCAACACCATCAAAACGGATTTGGAAAATGTAAAATCAGTAAAAAATAAAAACCATGAAAACACAAAACTTTAAATTACTCCTTCTTATTCTGCTGGTAACAAGCTTTCAGCTTCACGCGGAGAGGATATCAAAAAGAATCTACAAAAGCTTTCCTGTCAGTCAGGTAAGCAAATTGGAACTTTCCAACAAATACGGGAACATCCAGATCGACGACAACCGAAAAGACTCGGTGGTGATTGATGTCACTGTATGGGTAGAAGGAAACGGTAGCCGCGCACAGAGAGTATTAGACAACATTGAAGTGGACATCAATACATCCGGAAATTCGGTTTCTGCCTCCACGGAGTTCAGAAATGAGTTCAACAACAACAATCAGAATTTCAGCATCGATTACCATGTTTCAGTTCCGGCCGACCGCGACCTGAACGTCTCCCAAAAGTATGGTTCAGTGAACATGAACAACCTGACCGGGAAAGGGGTCTTCGACATCAAATACGGTGATATCAGGGCGAAAAATCTTCTTTCACCTCAGCTTTCAATAGATATTGCCTACAGCAAGGCTACAATAGAGGCAACTAAAAACCTTAGTCTTACCATCAGGTATTCCAAGTATAATTCCGGGAAAGGCGAAAATTGTACTGTTGATTCAAGATATTCTGCAATGGTTATGGGCGACTGCAATGATGTTAACCTGGATTCGAAATACGACGATTTCAGATGTGGAACCATCAATAACCTCCTTGCCAACTCCATGTACACCGGATACAAAATAGATAAACTTCTTTCATCCCTGGTATTAAACAATGGGTACGGCGATTTTAGCATTGGATCTGTATCTGCCAATTTCAAAAGTATCAAGGTGAGTAGCCGCTACGCCGGTGTTAAACTTGGTATCGAGCCTGGCGCTTCATACAGATTGGATGGAAATGTCAGGTATTGTGGGCTGAAGCACCCAACAGGCAAATTGAACCAATCCAGGGAGGATACCAGTTATGAAGTTCACGGTACAATCGGGGATTCAGAATCACCAAAATCGACAGTCACCATCGAAAGTAGCTATGGCAATGTCAGTCTGATGAGATAAACTTCTTTCTTCAATGATTATTTATTCATTGCCGTCTGCTTTAGCTGACGGATCATGAATGCAAAATATGACAGGGCTTTAGCCAAATGGGATGCATTGTTTGGCTAAAGCCCTGAAATATATAATCCCCAAGACCGTCAGCTAAAGCAGACGGCAATGAAGAAAATGGGATATGTCAGTTCCGCAGAATTTGATTAAACCCAAATAGTATATAACTTTGCACTTCGATGTGAGGCAAAATTGAACCGCAACATCCTTCCCGAAGAGTCTGACAAACCTGAATTCTTCACACGCATCAGACTCTCAGGAGATAGTGCGGTTTGAATTTTGTATATAAATTAAAGAAGAGGCAAAACATGATCAGACGATCCATCCTGTTGATTTTACTTTTATCCGGAATTCTATTAACCGGGCAGAAACCAATTTCTCCCTTGAACATCCAGGTAAAGATGAAGGGATTAAAAGATACAACCCTCTATCTTGCAAATTATTACGGGGATAAGATCCTCAAGGCCGATTCGGTCAGACTGAACGGCCAGGGTATAGGGCTTCTTGTTCGGAATAAAGCGCAAAAAGAGGGAATGTACCTCTTCTACCTGAATGATAAGAACTATTTCGAATTTCTTCTTGGAAGTGACCAGCAATTCTCCATTGAAGCTGATTTCAACAATAGTCAACAGAATAAATTTATTGGTTCTGATGAAACTGCTGCCTTTCATGAATATCAACTTTTTCTAGGCCGACAAAAAACCAAACAAGCCTTCCTTCAAAACAGGATAAAACTCCTTCCTGAAAAGAGTGACTCCATGAAAATCGTGCAAAAGGAGCTATCAGATCTAAATAATTCCATGGAGCGTTACTGGAAGGAGAAGTCTGAAAAATTCAAAGGGACTTTTTTGGCCGATTTTTTTCGATCATTGATGATCCCGATTTCAGAGGAGCCAAAAATTCCGCTCTCCGGAAAAAATCCGGATTCACTTCGTTGGGTAAACAATTACAATTTCCAAAAAAACCACTTCTGGGATAATTTCAATTTTGAAAGGTCAGGATTAATCCGCACTCCGCTCTTTCAGGAAAAACTGAACACCTATTTTAAGAATATGATCCTGCAGATACCTGATTCATTAATCAATCCAATGATTCAGGTCATTGAAAAATCGAAGAAGAATAAGGAGGTTTACCACTATGTCTTCCTCTATCTTCTGAATGAATCCAATCAATCCCAAATCATGGGTATGGACAAGGTTTTCGTCGCTTTATCCGAAAAATATGTATTAAATGACCCGAAAATCTGGCTCGATTCTAGTGTAGTCACCAAAATCAGGGACCGGGTAAATGCCATCAAACCAAACCTCATTGGGAATATTGCACCGGAATTAAAGCTTCAGGACTCTGAAGGTAATTTTTACAGCCTGAGGCAGATGAACGCACCTTTTACATTGCTTTATTTCTGGGAGCCGGATTGCAATCACTGTCAGAAGACGACTCCAATCCTAAACAAGGATCTTTATCAGGTGTTAAAGAACAAGGGAGTTGACATCTTTGCAGTTCTTACCCAGAACAACAAGGAGAAATGGATGAAAGCCATCCAGGAGTACAAAATCCAGGAGTGGACAAATGTGTGGGATCCCGGTTACACCTCTAATTTCAGAAAGCTGTATGATGTGACCAGTACACCAATCATCTACATCCTTGATAAGAATAAGCGAATCATAGCCAAGAGATTGGATGTGGACTCCTCCCTGAAATTCTTAAAGGCGCAGTTGAATATTCAATAAAGTTTCCGCAGCAACTTCATCTGTAAGCCGGATTTGTGGCCTTCGGAGCGCCATCAAATGTTAATTCCACCACATTCATGTATGGATCAGGCGGAGTTACCGGAAGTCCTCTAAGCCAGACACGATCCTCTTTTTGTTCGACCTGAACGGACTGTCCTGTCGTAAGGATAATAGCAGATTTAACTTGACTGCCGCACCAGGCAAAAGGAAGCACAGCGCCCGGCCAGCGCTGAATGAAGAGGTAGACTTTATCCCCTACCCTGCATTGAAAACCCAGATTGGACGCCACAACAGGGGAAGGTTCAGCTTTGTAAACAGCAATACCATGCTTTTTCATCCAGATTCCTATCTCCCTGAGTGAGCTTCTCTGAGGATCGGGGATATTTCCATCACCGTCCGGCGAAACATTCAACAGAAAATTACCACCCTGTGATACGCATGAAGTGAGCAGCCGGATCAACTCTGCGACAGGTTTGTAGTTGTTATCATTTGGGGCATACCCCCATGTTCTGTTCATGGTATAACACGACTCCCAAGGCTGATTGTGTGCAGTCACCACATTTTCGGGTGTGACAAAATCCGCGGTCATTCCAGCCCTGTCATTGATGACAATATCCGGTTGAAGGTGCCGTGCCATCCTGATCAATGCATCGGAGTGCCATACCCCCGTATCACCGGGGGCCATACCATCGAACCAAAGGATATCTACTTTGCCGTAATTGGTAAGAAGTTCTTTTACCTGCTCATGGGCCTGTTTCACCAGCGGTTGTAAAACTTCGCTGCTTTTTGGATATCCTTGCGGCAATACACCCGGCAAGTGCCAGTCTGTAAGCGAATAGTAAAACCCCATCCGCATCCCGGCATTATGGCAAGCCGAAGCAAATTCAGCGATCAGGTCTCTCCCTGGACCCACTTTTACGCTGGTGAAATCAGAAACCTTGCTGTCATACAAACAATAACCATCGTGGTGACGCGTTGTCAGTACCACATATTTCATTCCGGCTTCTTTGGCCATCGCCATCCATTTTGCAGGATCATAGGCACGTGGCTGAAAGGTTTCGGCCAGTTTTCTGTATTCCTTGTACGGAATGTGCTCCTGATACATGATCCATTCGCCACGCCCCGGGCCAGAGTATACGCCCCAATGAATGAACATGCCAAAACGGGCCTCCTTCCACCAATTCATTTTATCCTGAAGCCCCTGTCCGAAACTATTTAACACGATAAGCAGCAATAACAAGGAAACAGAGAACCTCACCTGATTCCCGTAATAACAATTGTATTTCAATTTATTTCTATCTATTTCCATTTAACCTTTTTGACCCTTCGACTTCACTCTGGGACCGGTAACATTATAAACATTTCAAACTAAATAAACATTTCAAACAATTTTTCCCTTTTACTTTACAACCGCATCCGTTTTGACTTCCCAGTGGTCGGTCCGGAACATATTGACGGGCATGCCTTCCTTGTTGAAAAGATTAGGAATTGTGTTATTGCTGAAACCGAACCTGACTGCTACCGGCTCCTTAACGGCCTTGTTCCAGACTACTACCGTATTTCCTTCAATTCTCGCACTGGCAAACAAGAATTTCTGATCGGAACCCGCAATATAGAATTCGTTCAAATCTTTGGAGGTTGCCATCAATCCACTCTCTACATTGTCAAACAGAATTCTTACCCTGTTCTTTTCGATGATCATTCCCTTGTACATGGGGTATTTGTAAGCAACTTCTTTGACCCCATAATTGTCGGCCAATGCCAGGTTGGCAAGACGATTGGCGACCTCTATTTTCTTGACTGGATGAATGTTGCCCACATCGTCCACCAAATCATGTACTACCACCATCCCGGTCTTTGGAATGGATAGACAAGCTGTTTGCTGCTCCCTTATCAACGCTCCAACATTGTAGTTCCCGTACGAAAAAGGGGCAATCTGGACATAGTAGAAGGGGAAATTATTGCTCCAGGCACTTCTCCATGCGCCAATCATCTTGGTCATTAATCGGGAATAGGTATTGTAATTCTGGGTATTGCTCTCGCCCTGATACCAGATTGCCCCGGCAATTTTAAATTTGGTCAGGGGCGAAATCATTGCCAGGTAGGAGGCGCCGGGGGTAATTGGCCACCAATCGGTTGGATTCAATTTCAACGAAGCGTCCTTTAAGACCGGATCTTGCTCCACCACCTCCTTCGGTGTCCAAACTTCAGCGGGTGTGCCACCCCAGTTGCTGTTGATCAGCCCTACCGGGACATTTAGGCTGCTTTGTATCTTTTTGCCGAAAAAATATCCGATGGCGCTGAAGTGAACCATCTCTTCAGGAGTACAAACCATCCATTTTGCTTTAATGTCTTCCTGGGGATAATCGGCTGTCGCCTTTGGAACGTAAAAAAACCTTATTTGGGTATTTGCCGCATTTGGGGCCTCATCAAGCGATTGTTTCAATTTCTGATCGCCACTCCACTCCATGTTACTCTGTCCGCCGCAAACCCATACTTCCCCAATCAAAACATCTTCCAGAACAGTTTTCGTGTTGATGGTAATTGTGTAAGGGCCTCCGGCAGAAGGGGTTTTGATCTTCAGGCTCCATTTTGCCCCTGGTGTTCCCTTGGTCACGTATTTGGTTGTATCCCACGAATTTATAACCGTTATCTTCTCTCCCGGGGAACACCAGCCCCATAAATTGACATCACTCTTCTGCTGAAGCACCATGTGATTTCCAATGATGGACGGAAGCCTGACTTCAGCCTGGCTATCAATTGCACAAAATAGCAGGGGCGCAATAAATATCGCAAGCAATAACTCCTTCTTCATAATACAGAATATTAATTAGTTAATCATTAGCACAAACTTGAACATGACAGTTCGCATAGAGAATGCATACCATTGATCATGTTGATTTGAATGTGCAAGATACAAATTAATAAAAATAACCGGGAATTGGATAGACAGAAAACCCATTTTGCTTTGTCAAAGCACCATTTGGATAGACCCTGAATTGGGAGAAGAATGGCCTCCGATGCACCAATATTGTCAGTTTTCATGCACCGTCGGCCATCCTATCTTAAGGAAACTCCCTGAGGGCAGGTTTAGTCGTCCCTTAACTTTTCCTATTGAAAAGAGGTACGAATGGATTAAAAGTTGCTTCAGATTTACACGATTTTAAAGTTTGCCATCAAATCCGAAGTCAACTATATTTATATCTTATTGGCTTCAAAATAGACCAATACCGTTCAATTAAAAAATAGCCCATTGGGGTCATTTTCTTCAATCAAACCATCTTTTCCGTCAAGGCTTTTGCAACAACCTGCGCTTTGGAATGCACATGAAGTTTCTCGTAAATATTTTTGATGTGGTTTCTTACAGTTTGTGTACTAATAAACAGTTCTACAGCGATTTGTTCATTTGTAATTCCACTGACAATATAGCTGAGTATCTCTTGTTCGCGTTTTGTCAGGATCGAAATGTGCTCCTTTACCTTTTTATCCGGTTTAAAAAAGGACAACACCTGTTTGGCTACCATTGGGGTTAATGCGGCCCCACCCTCGAACACCTGTTGAATGGCATCAAGAATCTTTTGCGGATTGGTCTTTTTCAGGATATAACCGTCCGCCCCATTTTTAATGGCCGTCATGATGTTGTATTCATCCTCGAGAATGGTGAGCATAATGATCTTTGTCTCTTCCCATCTGTTTTTAAAAACCTGAATGGCTTCCAGACCTGTCATTCTCGGAAGGCTAATATCCAGCATAATAACATCCGTGGCAACATTATATTGTATGGCCTCTTCCACTGAACCAAAAGACCACACTACTTTGTAATCCTTGATGGAGGAGATCAAAAAGGCCAGACTTTTCCTGAACTCTTCATGGTCCTCAACGATGCCAACAGTGATAGACATGGTGGATATTTTTCCCGAAGTAAACATTAAATTTTGTGAATGACCATAGCCCTTTGGGGTCATATTTTAATTATTAGTTGAATAATTGTTCCCTTTCCGGTTTGAGAAACGACTGAAAGCTCAATTTTGGACTCTTCAGCCCTTCGTCGGATGTTGATCAATCCATTCCCATGGGAAACGTCCTTTTGAAGATTTTTTTCGTCAAAACCCATACCATCATCCATCAAAATTATTGAACAGGTTGATCCTTTTACATCAGCTATGAAGGAGACACTTCTAGCCCTTGAGTGACGGATGATGTTGTGAATTGCCTCCTTCAATATCAAAAAAGTATCATTTTTAAGCTCATCCGGCATTAAGATCATCTTATCAGGAGTATTAATTTCTGCATGGTACAGAATCCCATTATCGGTCAATGTTTCATACAAAAGACTGTTTACTTTTGCCAGCAACCCCTGAAGGGAATCATTTCTTGGAGAAGTCATCCAGATTATATCCGTTATGGATTGCAATGCTGTTTGGGTCAGTTCTGCAATTTTATGGGACAATCTCTTAAAATCTGATTGAACAGGATCTTCAATTCTCTTAAGGGTGTCGGTGTAGATGGAGATACTTCCAAGCGTTGAAGCCAGGTCATCATGCAGATCACGTGAAATCTTTTCCCTTAATTTCATCTTTTGCCTGGAAAGGGCAACTGAGATTTGTAGCCGTTCAGTAATCAGGTGCACGACGGAGAGCAAGACCAGAACGATGAAAATTGGGAGAACAAACAGCCAATTTGAAGTGGTATATAGTGCCAGTAAATTGAAGAAGAGGAAGCCAATAAAAATGATCGCCACAGCCACTTTTCTAATTCTGTCGATCTTGCTTTTGCCTTTGATATGCCTTCTGAAATAAATTGCGATAAGTAAGAGAACCAATATAACTTTCAAATATTCTCTTAATAGTTCCGGATTTTTTACAGTTTGAAGTGCCATTTGCCCAATACGGTTCGTAAAAACCTTCCAACCTGTTTGTTCCCGTACCAATAAAATGCCGGGTTTTAAAGCATCAATTCTTAGTTCACTTCCCGGATATGGGAATTTGATGATCGCAAAATAGTTGTTGCCTTGAACCAAGGGAAATATCGCCTCTTTGGCTGAGATTGACGCGTAACCACCACCCCCGCTGATCTCCTGAAAACTTTCCAATGTCTCCGTCATTTTAACCGTATCTTTTGAATAAAGATAAATTTTCGCTCCGATGGCATCCCGGTTGGAGAGAACTCCCTCCAGCTTCAATTGTAATGTCTGTTTATTCCTGCTTTGATTCAGAAATACCCTGCTGCTACCACCTAAAAAATTAGCAACATAAAGGTCTATATTTCCATCATTATCTAAATCGCCTACAGCCGAACCAGTAGAATAACCACTCATGTCTGCGCCAAAATCTGATGTCACATCTTTGAAAAACAGTCCACTAACGTTTTTGTACAAAACATTTGTTCCCACATTGCTGAGGTAAAGATCCAGGTACCCATCATTATCAAAATCGGCGAATACGCCCCCATTCGACAAGAATATTTGCTTCTCCAGGTAATTGCTGGTAACATCCCTGAAGTTGCCTTTCCCGTTGTTCAGATAGAGTTTATTCTCATCATTTTTATTGGCAATAAAAAGATCAGGAAACCCATCGTTGTTGATGTCGGCGAATGTAACGCCATTACTTTTTACCGGAGGAGCCTTGGCCAAATCTGTATCATCGGTAATGTCCCTAAATTTTATCCTGCCATTTTTTGTTTCATTCAAATAAATCCTGTTCTTTTCGTACCAAAAAGTAACACACAGATCCGGCAACCCATCTCCGTTAATATCGCTGAAGGTGGCGCATGATCCCCCGGAAACAGTCACTAATCCTGCGCCCGTCGTAACATCTGTAAAATGGCCGGTGCCGTCATTTTTAAATAATTTGTTGGATCCATTCTCGCTTGTCACATACAGGTCAACATTACCATCCAGATCAACATCCGCAAAGGCAGCGGCAGAAGACCGGTTGAAATTATCACAGGCGCGATTGGGTTGTAAGGAGACATCCCGGAACATCCCACTCCCATTGTTTATCAATAGCTTATTCTTTGAATTGAGGTAGCATACATAGATATCTTCATCTCCATCATTGTCAATATCTGCAACGGTTACACCCAATTTCAATTCTACATAACTGGATTCGCTCTTCGAATCAAAGGTCCCTCCTGATTTACGAATCAGTCCCTCCTCTCTGAAGAAATTCTCCTTAACGGAATCCATGTCAGACTCCATTCTATTAATATACAGTCGATTATAATCTGAGATGCAGACAGAAAATATATCACACTTGTTGTCTCCATTCAAATCTGCCAAAGCGACGCCATATTCATTGTCCAGATCAATGCCGAAATTGGTCAGCTTAAAGGAAGAGAATCCCGGATTTCCCTTCTCAAAAGGTGGAAGGCTCTTTTTCCCTGAATACAAAAGGACTCCGGCAGCTCCTGCAATCCAAACCTCGTCATCCCCTGCAAATGACAAATCATTAAGTTGAAATTTCTCTTTAAAAGACAGATCATCCAAACGACCACCCCGGATCCTTAAAATTTTTGATTGGGGCCCTATGAACCAAATCTCATTTTTGGGGGATACAAATATTTTATTGGTTAGCCTCAGCGCCTCATTGGTCACTAAACGACGAGAAAGCATCCCATCAAATTCAATGATTTCATTTTGGCATAAGGCAAATCCTTTCTTTTGATCAACTACAACAAAATCAACAACTTCTTTATTTTCAAGTAGCGCTTTATATTTTGTACCATTGAAGAAATACAACTTTTTTTTGTTGGTAAGTATCCAAAAATTATGGGCATCGATACCACTGATTTTTTTGATAATGGACTTTTCAGGAGCAAGTTCAATTTTCTTGAATTCACCATTTTCATAAACAGCCACTTCCGACGAACTACACAAAAATGCAACATTGTCCTTCGAGACAGAGAAAGCGAAAACCGAAACGCCAAAAGGGCCAACCAAGTTTTCTGTTATACCATTTACAGAATGGTATATCATGGCAGTACTATTTTCGAGGTTGATGGTGTACCAAAAATCCTTGACTGAGTTAGCGGTAAAAAATGAGATAAATCGTAAAGAAGGATTGTCGGACTTTTTCCATTCACTCCCTTCATAGAACCTATAGACCTTATCTGCCAGGAAGTAGCCCTCATCCTCCTTCAGCATCACGATTTGCCGGATATTTGACTTCGTCCCGGAATTAACACGAACGAAAGGCTGTGCATAGGTTGAGATATGCAAACATGCAACCAAAATGAAACCAAAAAATGTCTTTTGATTGCCACAAAAGATCGCTAAATGGTTTAAAACAGACATTCCTCTTCCTGGTAAGTTTGTTGGCTTACTACAAAGATGGAGAAATTCCCAATACCTGAAACAGAAAAAGGCGGAAACATTTGAAGTTCCGCCTTTCCCTTTATGGTAGAAATTGAATTAACTCAATAAATTCAGCTTAACTAAATCCTGAATATCCAACATTCCGATAGGCTTACCCTTTTCAGTTACGATGATGTTGTCAACCTGGTTGGCATTAAAAATATCTGTGGCTTTTTGCAGCATGGCCTCTGCATCAATGGAAATCGCGTTTGCAGTCATGCACTCCCCTACGGTTGCAGTAAGGATATGATCGCCCAATTTGCGCATCTGACGACGAAGGTCCCCATCCGTAAAGATTCCGGCAAGATTTCCCTCTTTGGTGACCACAGAAACAGCTCCCATACCGGAATCCGTCATTTTCAGTAAAGCATCCAGAACTTTGCAATTGACATCAACTACCGGATTTACATCTGAAATAACACTTTTAACCTGAATGGTCATCAAACGGGTGTGTTGGAAAAACTGATCCGTACCAAGTTTGGTCAGGTGATTGTCGCCCAGTTTTTTCATGATACTCCATGGGATCGTGATGTTATGCGCACCCAGAAGCAGTGCATCCTTGATGTGTTCAGGATATCTTACGGATGAGAACATCACTTTTGTATTGTATTTGTGCTCTTTGATTACATCGATAACCTGCTTGACAAGTCCCAGGGCATCATGCCCCTGATCCTGCATACGACCTACCAGGATACAGACATAAGTTGCACCGGCTACCAAAGCCAAATAGGCTTGCTGGATATTGTATACAAGATGGAGATTAACGAGAAATCCCTTGTCGCGTAACATTTTACAGGCTTTGATCCCCTCAAGATTAACAGGAATTTTAAAAACCGTCTTATTAATGTCTAATCCCAATGCCAACAGACGCTCAGCTTCAGTGACAATTTTCTGGGAGGTCTCGCCCAATGCTTCAATCATCAACACCGGAACCATTTTCGATAGTTTCACAATGGCGCCATCAATATCCGTGATGCCGTTTTTGTGCATGAAAGTTGGCGTAGTTGTTACTCCATCGATGATCCCCAGCTTCAGGGCTTCTTCAATTTCAGCCATATTGGCCGAGTCAAGAAAAAATTCCATATAATTTAAGTATTAAAATTTTGGTCTGTATTTGACTTCTATGTTGTGAATCTCAATAAGCGGTTTCAGGAATTCTGTCACATCGGCAATACACATCTGACTGGCCGCATCACACAAAGCACGGGACGGATCGGGGTGTACCTCTAAAAACAGCCCATCAATTCCGGCAGCTACACCTGCGCGTGCAAGGGTTGGAATAAACTCCCTGGAGCCACCGGCAGGATCCGAACTAGGTATGCCATATTTGCGAATGGAATGGGTTACATCAAAAACCACAGGATAACCCGTTGTGCGCAAATGGTAAAAACTCCGGGGATCAACAATCAGGTCATTGTATCCGAATGTATATCCACGTTCAGTTACCATGATGTTGAAATTACCGGCTTGTTCAACCTTTTTGACAGGTTTGATCATATTTTCAGGGGCCAGGAACTGACCGTGTTTCAGGTTGATGACCTTGCCGGTTTTGGCAGCTTCGACAACAAGTGTGGTCTGCATAACCAGGTAGGCAGGAATCTGAATGATGTCTACAACTTCCGCGGCAGCGGCAATCTGATCGGGATAATGGATATCCGTAATCAACGGGACATTGAATTGCTCTTTGATCTTTTGAAGCATGGCAAGTCCTTTCTCCATTCCCGGACCGGTATAGAAGTCGGCCGAACTGCGGTTATCTTTTTGAAAAGAGGATTTGTATATCAGCGGCAGATCCAATTTTTGCGACAAACCCACCAGAAATTCGGCAGTGTCCATCATCGTTTTCTCATCCTCTACCACACAGGGACCGGCGATCAGGAACAGTTTGTCTGCACCACACGCTATGTTACCAACATTAATTATCTTCTTCATCGTTTGTACTTTACATTTTCATCAACAGACCGCGAAGTTTTTCACGGGTGATAATCTTCTGCCAGTCAGGACCGCAGACATGAGCCCACATAAAGATAAGCGTCAGCGAGACATCGATCATTTGTTCAATCTCTTCCGGGGTACGGTTTGCATTGAATCCAACCGGAAGAAGAATGTTGTTGTTTTTCATCATGGCCCTGAACTCTTTGACTGCTTCCGGATAAAACTCGTCGAGCTGATTGAAAACGATACAATTGCCTAGCCCATGGTGAACACCCGTTACTGTGGCCAGTCCATAAGAGATGGCATGGCAGGCGCCTACTTCCGAATAGGTCAGGGAAAGTCCACCCAGATAGGAGGCAATCATCAGTTTTTCATCATTCTCCGGAGTACGGCTGTTCTCACTCAAAAAGATTTCCCTGCAAAGTTTCAGTGATTCATTTCCCAGAGAATCGCCCATTACCGTTTTGCGTTGTCCATTGAAGGCCTCAATATTGTGGATGTAACAGTCCATGGCAGTATAAAACCGCTGAGGATCCGGTACTGAAGCTATCAGTGCAGGATCCAACACCAGTTGGTCCGCAGGAGTGAAATTACCTTTGATTCCCAATTTCTTTATCGGTCCTGTCAGGACTGTTGTCATGGAAACTTCTGCTCCGCAACCTGAAATTGTGGGAATCACTGTACAATGTACACCTTTATTTTTGATCAGATCAAGACCCTGGTATAACGAAGAGGAACCTTCATTCGTAAACATGAGGCGGGTTGCTTTGGCATAATCCATGACACTACCGCCACCCATGCCTACCACCGAAACAGGACTTCCTTTGCCAAGGCTTTTTACCTCAGCAACGATCTCATCCACTATCTTTGTTTTGGGTTCTTCTTTTACTTCAATAACTTTCAGGATATCCTGCGTATGCACTGGAATCCGTTTCATGAAATCATTTCCCAAGAAATATTCGTCCACCAGAAAAAGTACAAAGGAGTCGTCGTTGATCCTTAATTCACTCAAAACGTCATCAAGTTGATCAAAGCTATTTCTGCCATACAGGACACGCCCGACAGCTTTCAAATTTCTAAACATATCTTGTTCTATTTAAGTGCATTTTTAAGCGCTGACCTCATCTTTATGGTCAGTGTGTGTAAATCCTCTTCGCTCCAGTTTACCATGATTTGGGTCATCATCAAACGCTGCATGATGGCATCCGACTGGGGAACTTCCAGCTTACGATAATCAGGGGCATTGCTAATTTTCATGACAGGAAGGTTGAAGATAGACTTCATCTCCTTCAGGTGTCCCCATTGGCGGTGGTAATGAAAATTATTCCGGTACCAGTAAGAGGCGCTCAAGCCCTCTTTTTGAAACTCTTCAAATGTCCTGACGGCCTTTTCGTTGTTGGGCAGGAAGAAAGAGAGAAAGGTGGCTGAATCCCCGTTTTCATCGGGAACCAGTCGCGTTTTAACTTCCGGAAACTCCAGAAGCACTTGTTTTAAAATATGTTGATGTGATTTTTGTTTCTCAATCATGTATGGCAGCTTACGCAGTTGCGCAAGTACAACTGCAGCACCGAGCTCAGATCCACGGTAGTTGTATCCAAGGATAGGGTGTTGTTCTGCCCCTCTTGCCTCGCCTCTATGGTCGTGACCATGGTCGGAATATTTGTGGGCACGGTCGTAGAGCTCATCATCGTTTGTAGCAATAGCCCCTCCCTCTCCGGCTGTGATTATCTTGTAATAGTCGAAAGAGAAGGCAGACATCTTACCAAAATTCCCAAGCATTTTGCCTTTGTAACTTCCACCCAGGGCAGGTGCAGCATCTTCCACCAGAATGAGGTTGTGCTTGTTGCAAACGGCAAGAATTTCGTCCATTTTAGCCATTGATCCAAATACCTGAATCAACAGAACGGCCTTAGTGCGCGGGGTAATTACTTTTTCAATCCCTTCAGGACTCAGGCACAAGGTTTCATCTATTTCGGCAAAAACGGGAATAGCCCCTGCCAAAAGGACTGCCTCAATTGGGGCAATAAATCCGTAAGGAGGAACAATCACTTCATCACCATAACCAATCCCGCAGCATGCCAGCGACAAGGAATCGGCAGCGGTACCACTTGCACAAAAATGGGTATGTTTGGCTCCCAGATAGGTACTGAACTCCTGTTCGAAAATTTTGGCTTTAAAAATTCCGTTTCTTTGAATATCATGATTGTAGCGAAAAAGTACGCCTGTTTCCAAAACATCCATCACCTCTTTGCGCTCTTCCTGTCCGAAAAGTTCGGTACCTGCCATATTCGTTTGTGTTAATCTATTTTTAAGAAAATTACATTGCAAGAATCATGAAAGGCAAGTCAATACTAACATGGGAAGGTTTGTGCCCTTGCACCACAAACCACTCTATTGCCTAACAAAAAGACCACAAAATTACAATAATTTTTTGAGATGTTGTGTTAATGTTCTCTAATTGAAGAAAGCAAAAAAGGCAACCGACTCTTCATCAATTGCCTTTTTTGATCAGTGCCCAGAACAAGACTCGAACTTGCACACCGTAACCGGCACCAGCCCCTCAAGCTGGCGTGTCTACCAATTTCACCATCTGGGCAGAACTTTTTAGCGAGTGCAAATGTATAAAAAAAAACAAAAACCCACCATCCGATCCAACAAAAAAGGAGCATTTGTCACTTGCTGTATTCGCAGCTGTATTTAATCTCCAGAACGATCCCCTGGTCGTTAACTTTAAATTGAGTTATCTCCGATTTGAGAACTTTAGGTGCATTAAAACTATCGTACTGGAATTGTCCGGTGTTAATGGGAGTCTCCTTGAGCATCACCCGCTTTTGATAAGTTCTCAGGGTTCCACCTCCAATCAAATTTTCAATATTTGTGGGAGCTCCCTTAACAGCCATTACCTCAGAAAAGGATTTCCCCTTGTAATCCCTGTTCAATTTGGCTTCAATTGAACATCCAGCCAATAACTGCACTACAAAAAAGAGCCAAACTGCGTTGCTCAACAAACTATTCCGATTGAGATCCCTATGACTAAACAGCATATCGATTATTTTCAATGTTCCGAAGTTTCAGATTCGAAATGTAGTGAGATTTGAAATAGTAATTTGAATCTTGTCAAAAAATCACCATTCAACAATCCTTTTTTTAGAAAGTCCGGACTTAAATCCATTGTTTATAACGTACATGGGATTGATCAGTATAATTAATCCCTTTTCATACCAGGCAAAACCATTTCTGCCCATGCGAATGGTTGCACGATGGGCCAACTCTCCAAAAACGATACCCGTAATTGGCGTCACAACCATGTCCTGTATGCTGGGTTGTTCAAAAAATGCCTCCGTAAAATATTCCCAAAGCATGGAATGTCCGAAACAGAATAGGGAAGATTGGAGGATGGTGGCATTTTGGGACCGCACTGCATTGTAAAAATAGGCTCCCTGATATGGATGACCGACATAATTTACAATCCAAAGATCATTGTCAAAAACTGGGGGTTCCGTGTAGGCCCGTTTAAAATTATTCAGACAGTTCTTTAATGTTAACTCACTCCTATCCCAATTACTGATGGTCTCCGGCGACAAATACAAAAACGTGGAACTGCACATTTCGAAACCAAATACAAATAGGGAACCTCTCCATACCTTGGTGCCAAACCTGGCGTTCTCATTCCTTAAAGACCGCAGCCATGAAACTGTATCCAGTTGGTCACCAGCCGGATACCAGTCATTTAAAACTTTGTAATTCTTCGATTTGTCAACGAACACTTTTTGAAATGGGCACCTATTCAAATTTCGGGGCAATACAATACCCTGAGCCGAAACTGTAACAAAAAGCAGCAAACCAATGAAGAGACGAAGGGTCATCTAAAACTAAAGTTTTGATTCTTACCTGAAATCTCTATTAAAAATAGTTTAATTCCATTCCAAATCCAATTTTTCGGCTCAATTATTTCATTGAACTGTCGGGTCAGGTCCCATTATTCCCTGCCAACCTCCTTTACGATGAATTCTGTACGTCTATTGGCCTGTCTCCCCTCCTCTGAATTGTTATTACCAACTGGAACTGAAAATCCAACGCCCTTGCTACTCAGCCTGTAGGGTTCAACCTCTCTTTTCTTCAATTCTCCCACGACAACCTCTGCCCGTTTCTGAGATAAGTCCAAATTGTATGCCTCAGTGCCCACATTGTCTGTATGGCCAACTACCTCCATTGAGACGGTCGGGTTCATTTTCATGAATCGGGACATCTCATCCAGCTGAACTTGGGATTCAGCCTTCAACACCCACGAATTGGTTTCAAAGAAGATATTCTTCAAGGTGGTATATGCCCCAACTACAATTGGGTACAAGTTGATTTTCAACTCTTTTGGCCTCTCCTTTGTAAAACCGTTCAGCAAGGGGATGTTTTCAGAAAAGAACAGGTATCCCTTCCGGGAGATGCTTAAACCATAATTTTGGCCTGAGGGGAGGCAAACAAGAAAGGTACCGTCATTTTCGGCATCCGTAATTTTGCTTACAATCTTATTCGTGACCAAATTGGTGAGTACTACCTCTGTATTTAATTTTCTTCCGGTATTGGAATCTGTGACCTCTCCTTTCAGGAAGGAGACCGGATCAGGCCGAATCGAATCGGAGAGGGTGAAAAATAGGATGTCCCGTCCTCTTGCCGGGTTGCGATCGGAGGTGAACCAGGCTTTCTCCCCAGATATTTCCACCACCAGTCCCTCTTCGTTTTGGTTGGTATTTAACGGATAACCCATATTGACTGGTTCACTATATTTCCCATTCACCTTCCTGGTAAGAAACAGGTCTGTGCCTCCCAGTCCAGGCCTACCATCCGATGCAAAATAGAGTGTTTTGCCATCTGCGTGCAAGAAGGGCGACAGGTCATTCCCGGGTGTATTCAAGTCCGAAAGATTGGACACATTTCCAAACTGTGGAATTCCATCCGGTGAAACGGAAATTTTTTCTGCCTTCCAGATATCCATTTTACCCCTTCCGCCTTTTCTGCTGCTTACAAACAAAAGCGTCGCGCCATCTGCTGACAGGCATGGTTGTGACTCCCAGGCCCCGCTGTTAACGGGCTCTCCCATATTTACGGGCATCGTCCATTGCCCATTTTTATTGATCGAAATATACAAATCGCAGCTACCGATACCATCAGCCCTCCCGCATCCGGTAAAAATCAAACACCGGCCATCGGCAGATAGGGTCTGAGCCCCTTCGTTTTCATCCGTATTGACAGGAGCACCCAGCGGGACTGCCTTTTTCCAGCCGGATGAATCATGCTTTGACAGGTAGAAATCCTCCTGCGGTTTGCTTATTTTTAATCCATTTGCATCCCTGGTTACGAGTCGTGTAAAGATCAGTTCGTTGGTTTCCGCATTGAGTGAAGGCCAGTACTCCTCCGCGGAAGTATTGATTGAATCGCCCGGATCTTTGGGCTGAAAAGCGACCGGATGTTTCACCGCTTCCACCGAAAACCTGCAGGAAGCCAGCAACAATTGCTCTTCGGGATTGAGGGACTTTTTAAGAAGGGCAAAATGTTCCATCCGGCCGAGCGCCTCATAATATTCCCCCTTTTTGAACAAGAGTTCGGCCAGAAACTTAAATCCTGCCGGATAGCGGTCACCCGACAATGACAGGCCATTTGTTAATTGCACGACCTCCTCATCGGGCTTTCCGGCCTCATGACAGAGGTCTGCCAGGGCAAAATAGGCCATGTAAAAAGTTGAGTCAATTTTAAGAATCCCGTGCAAGAGCTGAGCGGCCTTAGTTGAATTACCTTGCTGGGAAAGGGATAGGGCTTCATTGTAAAGGGCTGCAACCTTTTTCTGTACAGAGATCGTATTTTGGGCATGAAGCGCTACTGAAAGCAATATAAAAGACACAACTATAAACAACGACTTCATGATGATATAGGGCTGATTGGATAAAAATACAACAATTATTGCAAGGTCGGCAAACCATCATTCAACCAAAGCCGATGCACATTCGACTCCGCTCAGGAGCGCGATCGCTGTTTCATCGTTTCCCTGTTTCAATTCCGCGATTCGAACTTTTCAGGGACTGCGATCACTGTTTCCCCGTTTCATTTTTGCCCTTCGGAATGTTAAGGGACTAAGATCTTCGTTTCACTGTTTTCCCTTTTCAGTTCCGCCATTCGTACTTTTCAGGGACTGAGATCACCGTTTCCCCGTTTCATTTTTGCCCTTCGACAAGCTCAGGGACCGGCTTTGGCATTGAATTTAGAAGAACCTACAGCCCTTCGACAGGCTCAGGGCAGTGCAGCTCAGGGAGGGTAATCGAGAATAGCGAATAAAAAAAACCGCCACGGTTTCCCGGACGGTTCTTTTATAAAATATGTGGTTGATCGATTACAAGCTATTGATAGCATTGAGGTCGTCAAATGCTACTTGCAAGCGGGCAATCAGGGCCTCTTCCCCTTTTCTTATCCAAATGCGCGGATCGTAAAATTTCTTGTTTGGTTTGTCGGCGCCTTCGGGGTTACCGATCTGGCCTTGAAGATAGTCGTGATTTTTGGCTTCAAACTGACGAATACCATCCCAGTATGCCCATTGGGTATCTGTGTCGATGTTCATTTTGATGACGCCGTAGCTGATAGCTTCGCGGATCTCCGCATGTGAAGAACCAGAACCTCCGTGGAAGACAAAATTTACCGGATGTTCGTCCGTTAATCCCAATTTGGCTTTGATGTATTCCTGTGAATTTTTCAGGATAACCGGCATCAGCTTAACATTTCCGGGTTTGTAAACACCGTGAACATTGCCAAAAGATGCGGCAATGGTAAAATTGGATGAAATTTTGCTCAGCTCTTCGTATGCATAGCAAACATCAGCAGGCTGAGTATAGAGCAGACTGTTGTCGACACCACTGTTATCGATACCATCCTCCTCACCACCGGTGATTCCAAGTTCGATTTCAAGGGTCATGCCCATTTTGCTCATGCGTTCAAGATAGCGTTTGCAAATATCAATATTCTCAATGAGTGGCTCTTCTGAAAGATCCAACATGTGAGAGCTGAACAGCGGTTTGCCAGTTTGTGCGAAATGTTTCTCACTTTCATCGAGCAGTCCGTCGATCCAGGGGAGCAATTTCTTGGCGGCATGGTCGGTATGAAGTACCACGCGGACACCATAGGCCTCGGCCAATGTATGAATGTGCTTGGCGCCGGCAACGGCCCCAAGTATACCTGCTTTCTGACCTTCCAGTTTCAAACCTTTACCGGCATTGAAAATGGCGCCTCCGTTGGAGAATTGAATCATAACGGGAGCATTGGCGATTACCGCAGCCTCCATGATGGCGTTCACAGATGACGAACCCACAACGTTGACGGCCGGAATTGCAAAATTATTTGCTTTGGCTACTTTAAAGATGTATTGTAAGTCGGTTCCGGAAACCACCCCCGGCTTTACGACCTCAGCTATTCTGTTCATAATGAAATGATTTAATTTTTATGAGCACAAAGTTAGGTATTCAATTTGATATTTGAACAGGATGAATATTAAGATTAAGTAAACAAATCGGCCCATTAACTTCCAGATTGAAAGTGAGGATTCAGATGATTCTGGTTAATGATCCTTTCAAAAACCGATCAGGTAAACGAGACGATTAAGGCTTAACCCTTCTGTAAATACAGTTCAGGCTTAGGCACAAGGCACAGGGATATTCCCGGTAGGTGACAGATTTACCGATCCCAATCACACCACTGATAGATTTAACCGGGTTCATCAGGGAGGAAGGGGTGAGCGTGACACCGCATGGCGCGGGTGGAAAAAGTGAAAAGAGGTGGTTCTGATCTGATACCGCCCAGTGGCAATAACCCGGACTGTACCGGTTTGTTGTTGTTTGGCCCGGAGCCAATTCTTCCCGTATGAATTGATGCATACGGTCACCAACAGCCTCCGTCAGGAATATTCCCACCTGATCGTAGATATAGCCTTTCGCAGGATCATCCCCCATCAACATGGCAGAGGACTTATCGCTGATGGTCTTGCCTGCAGTGCAAACAAAAAAGAGCAACTTTTCAGAATGCCTAAGCTCTTTCAGTACCGTTTTCCCTACCAGGAAGGTTGTTCCATCGGCAACCATAGATCCATTTGATGGCTCTAACTTAATGTTATCGATTGTCCGGGAACAAGCTTTTATGTCGGTTAGTTGTGAAGCAAAATCCAGCGCTTCACAGAGGTAATCATCAAACGGCGCCGGAACCGGGGATTCCTTAAAACCCAGGATGGCTCGCAATCCTTGAAGATCAAGCGTTAACTCCTTAAAATCAAAATTATACTCCCTGATGTTCATCTTACGAAGCCATGACGGCATTCCTGATTTTACGGATATGCTCAGGTGTGGTACCACAACAGCCTCCAACAATATTGGCCCCGGCAGCGATGATCTCGTCTACCCTTGCTGCCATATCCTCCGGTGTTTCCGGATAGGTGGTTTTCCCATCCACGAAACAGGGCATACCTGCATTTGCGTGAACCAGCACCGGAATGGTGGCATTGACCCTTCGTATCTCTTTCACCATTTCAATCATATCCTCCATGCCATTCCCACAATTGGTCCCAATCAAGTCTGCACCGGCCTCAACGATTGTTTCTGCCATTTCAGTTGGTGAGATTCCCATCATGGTGCGAAATTCGCCACCGATGATTTTCTGGAAAGTCATGGTACAAAATACTTCACAATTCGTATTTTCTTTGGCTGCTTTTACTGCTATTCGTGCCTCATCAAGGTCGGTCATGGTTTCGATCATGATGGCATCCACCCCTCCAGCTTCCAACGCTATGGATTGTTCTTTGAAAGCTTCATAAAGGTCACCTTCTGTCACCTCCCCCATCATCAGCAATTCCCCGGTAGGGCCAACAGAACCAAGGACAAAATGGTCAGATCCGGCAGCCATACGACTAATTTCCGCGGCCGCTTTGTTGAATTCGTACACCTTATCGCCAAACCCATATTTCTCAAGTTTAAAGCGACTACCGCCAAAACTATTTGTTTCGACGAGGTTGGCACCGGCAGCTATGTAACTTTTTGCAATATCCAAAACATCATTTGGCCTGGAAATATTCCACGATTCAGGACACTCCCCTGGTTTCAAACCCTTTTGCTGAAGAAATGTGCCCCATGCGCCATCTGACACCAATATATGCCCGTTTTGTAATGCCGAAATAATCTTTTTCATTTTTTGACAATTTGATATTTAATGGTCAAATGGAACCCCCAATTATTGTGAGCGCCTCTCGTTTCAAAGATAATCAAAATAAAAATCAACTGTCCGATTCCATTGTTCTAACATCGCTCACCGAATTACTACCTCCTCCCGGAAAAATCAAAATATTTTTGAAACTTTTTTTATTTGTAACCGTTCTAAATAACATATCTTTTAGATCAGCAATCAAGAACACATCCAAAATCTTACCACAATGAAAAGAAACGAATTTTTCTCGGCTATTGGAATTTCTGCCGGCATGATTTTTATGGCACCTGTACTTTCGTCATGCAGTAAAGGCGATACGGACACGACTACAAATCCCGGAGGCGGAGGAAACCCAGGAGGAGGCACCGGCGGAGTCGATTTTACGCTCGACCTGACATCACCTACTTACGCGGCGCTTAACAGCAATGGTGGATCGATTGTCAAAGACAACATCATTGTAGCACGTACCGCTGCAGGAACCTTTGTTGCGCTTACCTCCATCTGTTCCCATCAGCAATATAATCCGATTTCATTTGAAAGTGGCAACAACAGGTTTCACTGTCCCAACCATGGCTCCAATTTTGGAATAGATGGTTCGGTTATCAACGGGCCCGCAACATCCGCCCTGAAAAAATACAACGTACAACTTACCGGCACCAATCTGAGAATTTATTCCTGATCACTAATCAATTTATTCACACTTAAACCCAAGAAAATGGAATCTACTGAGAATGCGCTCAACTGGTTCGAAATTGCGGTAAATGATATCAGCAGGGCAAAAAAATTTTACGAAACGGTTTTTGGAATCGAAATGCACAGCGATGACATGATGGGCATGAAGATGGCCGTCTTTGTTACGGATGACAGCACCGGAAAAGTATCCGGGGCATTGGTTCAGAGTGATATGCACAAACCAAGCGCTGATGGCGTCACCATCTATCTGAATGGAAATCCTGATTTGGACCTCTCATTGGGAAGGGTGAACGGAGCAGGTGGAAAGGTTTTATTGCCTAAAACCCTTGTCAATGAAGATGTTGGATATATGGCCTTCTTCATGGATACCGAGGGTAACAAAATAGGTTTGCATTCCCGAAATTAACAACATACCTGACAGGTTTTGAAAACCTGTCAGGTATAACTTATTATTTCTTCAACCACATACTCTCCATCTCTTCGAGCGTTTTGCCTTTCGTTTCGGGAACCATCTTCCACACAAACAGAAATGATAGCAGACTCATTGCTCCGTAGAACCAATAGGTCACGCCGCCACTAAATTCCATCATGGCAGGGTAAGTAGAGGAGATGAAATAGTTGGCAGCCCATTGTGAGGCTACCGCGATGGCGATGGCCCGACCCCTGATTTTGTTCGGAAAGATTTCGGATATCAACACCCAGCATATTGGTCCCCAAGACATCATGAAGGATGCAGTGTAGATGATGATGAAAATCAGTGTGCTGATACCGATCACCTTCATAAAGGCAAGAGCGCCAATGGCAAACATGCCGACGGCCATGCCAATTGAACCAATCATAAGCAGTATTTTCCTTCCATATTTATCCACGGTAGCGATGGCAATCACGGTAAAGATCACATTTACCAAACCCATGACCACGGTTTGCAGCATGGAGGCATCTTTGGCCGCGCCCATGCTTTCAAAGATGCGCGGGGCATAATACAAGGCCACATTGATGCCCACAAACTGTTGAAATACAGAAAGAAGTATGCCAATAACTATCACAACCTTACCATAAGCAAAGAGTTTTTCGGAAGAAGCCTCTACCGATTTCTTGATCTCCTGAAGTATCGTTTTTGCTCTCTCTTTTCCGTTGATCCTTGTCAAAATGTGGAGCGCCTGCTCATCGTGATTGTGCAGGGCCAGATACCGGGGTGTCTCGGGTACGAAAAAGAGCAGAAGTGCAAAAATGCCGGATGGTATGGCCGCTGAGGTAAACATCCAGCGCCATCCAATGGTGTTGATCCATTCGAGGGTCTGACCGTGGGCAATGCCATAATTGACGAAATAGACCACCAGCATACCGAAAATAATAGCAAACTGGTTGAAAGAAACCAACCGTCCCCTGATCTCTGCCGGAGCGATTTCGCCAATGTACATCGGGCATACAGCCGAAGCTATTCCGACTCCGATACCGCCAATGATCCGATAAAAATTGAACATCAACAGCAATCCCATGGTAGGTACCCCTTTGGTAAAGAAGAGGGTTTCGGGCCAGCCGGATCCAAGGGCAGAGATAAAAAACAGTACGGCCGCGAGCATCAGCGAATTTTTACGTCCTAGTTTAGAGGCTGCCAGACCTGAAACCATTCCTCCCAAAATACAGCCAATCAGGGCGCTTGAAATCGTTGCACCGTGTGCCAGTGATCCCAATCCCAGACCATTGATCAAGTAGAGCTGAATCGATTTTTCGGCTCCTGAAATAACTGCGGTATCATATCCGAACAATAATCCGCCCAGTGTGGCCACCATGGTGATGCCAATCACATATGAAGTGCTGTGTTTCTTCATTGATTTAAATGTAGCAGTTAATCAACTGTTCCAGCATCTCTTGCTTACCACTGATCTGTTTTGGTTCACCAACCTCCTTGGCAATGTTATAAAGATCTGTCAGGTTCAGCTTCCCAGCTTCGTATTGAGCACCGTTGCCTGAGTCGTATGAGGCATAACGGTTGGCCTTCAGTTTCAGATAATCCGAATCTTTCAGCAATTTATCGGCAATGACCAACGAACGTGCAAAAACATCCATTCCGCTAATATGGGCAATGAAAATATCCTCAAGATCTGTCGAATTGCGTCGGGTTTTGGCATCGAAATTGATTCCGCCATTGGCAAATCCTCCGGCTTGAATAATTTCCAGCATCGCCTCCGTAATCTCATAAATATTGGTTGGAAATTCATCCGTATCCCATCCGTTTTGGTAATCGCCCTTGTTCGCGTCAATCGAACCAAACATGCCGTTGTCGCGGGCTGTGCGCAGCTCGTGGGCAAATGTGTGTCCGGCCAATGTAGCATGGTTGACCTCAATGTTCAATCTGAAATCGTTTTCCAGTCCGTGTGCCCTTAGGAAGCCTATGACTGTCTGGGTGTCGAAATCGTATTGGTGTTTCATTGGCTCCATGGGTTTTGGCTCAATCAGGAAAGTTCCTTTGAATCCCAGTTTGCGGGCATGGTCGCGTGCAGTCGCTAAAAATCTGCCCATGTGCTCCAACTCTCGTTTGGTATCGGTATTGTGGAGGCTCATGTAGCCTTCACGTCCTCCCCAGAATACATAATTGGTGCCACCAAGCGCGATAGTTGCCTCCATGGCATTCTTGACCTGAACGGCAGCATTCGTCAATACATTAAAATCAGGGTTGGTTGAAGCGCCGTTCATGTAGCGTGGGTTGGAAAATACATTGGCTGTGCCCCAAAGCAATTTGGCGCCGGTAGCTTGCTGACGCTCTTTGGCAAAATCGATCATGTTGGCCAGTCGTTTCTCAATTTCAAAAACAGAACCATCCCCAACTACGTCGGTATCGTGAAAGCAGTAAAAAGGTGCGCCAATTTTGCTGATAAATTCGAAAGCTGCATCCATGCGCTCTTTGGCCACGGTCATCTTATCCGATGATCCGACCCATGGGAAAATATGGGTACCCGGGCCAAACGGATCGCCGCCTTCCCCACAGAAAGTATGCCAATATGCTACTGCAAACCGAAGATACTCTTTCATGGTTTTGCCCAATACGACCTTGTTGGCATCGTAATATTTGAATGCCATTGGTTTTTTCGATTGTGGACCTTCGTATAGAATCTGGTCAATACCCTTAAAATACTCTTTGCTTCCTTTAAAAACTGTCATGTTGTTTCTGTTTTGCCCTTACCGTGAAGGAGTTGAATACTAATTTTTACTTTATATTTAAATTCTGGGATTTCTAATCTCTACCAACATTATCTCCTGATTATTCTCATTTCCATCAGTCTTGGCATCCTGCCGTCAAAAACGACCTTTACCGAGTCCCTGTTTTTTGTCAGTTCAGGCGGTATTGGAAAAATGGAGTCAAAAGGAGTTGCAGGATACGAACGACCAGTTTTCGATTGAGCAATCATTGTGGTGTCAATTTTCACTTTACAGTTCCATGATTCAACAGTGACTCCCCCCATAAATTTGCATGCTAAAGAGACGGCTGAACTGGAAGGCACTTTCATTTTGTAACTTAATCCTTCACTGGAAGATGCCACCCGCCATGCCATGTCAGTCAAAATACCAGCATTGCCTTTGCCCATATAAGATTTACCTGTCAAAGCGTGTTTTTTCTCCGATTCCTCGTTACCTACTATTACTTTGTCTATTGTGATATTGTCCAGATCTTTCCCTTTCATTGCCACATTTGAAAGGCTTTGCAGCCAATCCTTCTCTGTCATTTTTTGCCAGTAAACCGCGTAAGGTCCTGCTTTCAAAGTGAATAAAGGCTCCAGCCTGACCTCCTTGGGCCTGGCAACAGTTGTAACAAACTTCAATGGTTCCCCGGAAGGTACAAGCCACTGATCAATTGTTTTGTCCCCGGGTACAAGTGCCGGGGCAAAATTATGATAGGTTAAATGATCTGCTGTTTCTTTCTCCAATGCTCCCGCAAGAAGGATGGGCCCATAGAACAAGGCAATCTTATTTTTTTCATCGGGCATGCTTTCGGTCCTAATATTCATTGGCAAGGCAACTTCCACCAGATCGCCGGATCTCCATTTACGGGTTATGGTAAAGTACCCTAAAGAAGAGCCTAATTGCTGAACCTCTCCATTGACCTTTATGGTAACTTGCTTAGCCGCCCAATAAGGATTACGGACAAGCAGTGAAAACTCACTTTCTTGGTTGCAGGTCAACTTGAATGAAGTCGAGGCCTCATAAGGGAACCTCGTTTCCTGGGTCAGGGTGATTCCCTTCTCTTTCCAGTTAAGTTGTGATGCAATAAAAAGATTAACAAGGATATCTGATCCATTGTGGGCATAAATGTATTCGCCATGGCGCATATAACAATCTAATCCACTGCACACACAACAACAAAAGTTGTCGTAAAGGTTCATGTATACCCTTTCCGCACCAGGTATCAATGGCAGGAAGTAACTTATTTTCCCGTCTGATGGATTCTGGGAAGACAAAATATGATTATATAATGTCCTCTCCATATAGTCTGCGTACTCAATCCGGGGTTCAATTTTGTTGAGCAGGGCGGTAAGCTTGAGCATGTTGTACTCATTGCAATTCTCTTCATTGTAGGGTGTCAGGGTATTGCTCAGGGAATCTTTTGGAGAAAAACGTTCAATATCGCTGTTTCCTCCAGTGACGTAAGTACGGTGATTAACCACACTCTCCCAGAAGAATTTGGCGCCGTTAAGATCTTCTGGATTGCCGGTAAAAGGATACCTTGCCGCCAATCCAGACATTTTGGGGAATTGAGTATTGGCATGAATACCCGTAAGAACATCGATGCCTTTGGTCATCGGCACAACCACCTCTTCATCCTGCCATCGTTTTGACATTTCAAGGTACTTTTTATCACCGGATATCACATACATATCGGAGAGTACCCAGTTCATCCCTCCATACTCCACTTTCATTATCTTCTTCAGCTCCACATCATTTATTTTCGACATGTGCCGGCTGAGCCAGTCCGCCAGGTTTGTCGCAATTTTATACGCTTTGGGGCTATTACAAATACGGTAGGCGTCAATAAGGCCGGAGAAAAGTTTTTCCATAACATAATACGGCTCGCCCTGGCCAATTGACCAATCGTTAAAACCGGAATAATATCCTTCCTTTTCAAGCTTTTCAAATACTGCTTTTCCTCCCCTGGTGCCCAATAAATATCCATTATTTTTTGACTGACATTCTTCGATTTTATCCAGAAGATAATTAAGGTTACTTAGGTATTTTTCCTCACCAGTCAGCGCATATAATCTGGATACACCCGACAGGTAAAAAGAGAGGGCCACACCGGGTAATGAGGTTGTCTCCTTGCCCGGATAGGGATTGGCTTTGGTTTCGAGACCACTCTCCTTACGGAATGGAGCAATCAAACGGTCCAAATCAAGGCTTAACAGGTATTTTGTTTCCGCATCCTGTGAAACTTTGAAAGGGCCATCAAGCAATCTGACTTCCCCTGTTTTAAAACCATCCGATTTTGAAGGGACTAACTGTTTTGCTTTCGGAACGTACTCCCGTGAATTATTACAGGATATCACAAGAAATGCTAAAACAATAGAATAGAGCCCTATTGCTTTGAAGGAAGAAAGAAATGATTTCTGGGATGACTTATGTCGTCTTTCTTCGGTTTTAAAATAGAACAATTTTGGTTTCATTCGACAAAATATTAAATTATAATAAATTGTTAATATGATTATTGTCTTGTAGTTAGCAGATTTTATGGCACTTCTTTGGATCATTTGAATTGGTTCATCATGTATTGCTGGATTTTGTTTTTCACATGGTTCAGAAATTTAAATATTCGGATTATAGAGCCTTTCCCAACACTAGTTTCCACTTATGATAGGCCTCTTCATAATCAGCTTGTTTGCTCAAATCAGGAGTAATAGTCTCCAGCTTGTGCAAACTGGAAAATGCCTCTTTCGCCGAAGCGTAGTAACCTGATCCAATCCCTGCACCACGTGCGGCACCAATTGAACCATCGGTATTGTAGAGTTCTAGGGTAGCCCCTGAAATACCAGCCAGTGTCTCCCTGAACAGCGGACTCAGGAACATATTCGCTTTCCCGGCCCTGATTACTGTGGCATGAATGCCGATCTCCTCCATGATCTCCATCCCATATTTGAAGGAGAAGACAATTCCCTCCTGGGCTGCGCGGAAAAGATGGGCATAGGTGTGGGTGTTAAAGCCAAGTCCTGAAATCTGTGCACCGATATTTTTGTTTTGAAGCACCCGTTCTGATCCGTTCCCAAAAGGAAGAATACTCAGACCATCAGATCCAATGGGGACAGTAGCCGCCATGTCGTTCATTTCGTAGTATGAGTAGGCTTTGTTCCCTATATTTTTATGAAGCCAGGAATTAAGAATGCCGGTCCCGTTGATGCACAGCAGTACGCCGAGACGTGTTACACTTTCAGTATGGTTGACATGGGCAAATGAATTGACCCTCGAGAGTGGATCATATTTAACCTCACCACTGACGCCATAAACCACCCCTGAGGTTCCAGCGGTCGCAGCGATCTCTCCCGGCTTTAATACATTAAGTGATAGTGCATTGTTGGGTTGGTCCCCAGCTCGGTAACTAATTTTTGTGCCCTCGGCCAAACCTAATTCTTTGGCAGCTGTAGCATTCACAACCGATTGTACAGAGAAAGTTGGAACTATTTCGGGAATGAAAGAGTGCTCGAAACCATAATAATCCAGGATTTCTTCGGCTACCTTGTTTTTCCTGAAATCCCAAAGAATTCCCTCAGATAGGCCGCTTGCGGTGGTTTTTATCTCACCGGAAAGTCTCATGGCAATGTAATCACCCGGAAGCATAATTTTATCAATGCGACCATAAAGTTCGGGTTCATTCTCTTTGACCCATTTGAGTTTGGAAGCAGTAAAATTACCTGGAGAGTTTAAATATTTTGCCAGGCATTTTTCTTCTCCCAGATCGCTGAAGGCCTTGTTTCCGTATACCGAAGCACGAGAATCGCACCAGATGATGGAAGGGCGTAATACTTGTTGCATTTTATCCACCACCACCAGGCCATGCATCTGGTAAGAGATACCGATGGAATCAATGGTTTTTGGTTCAATTTTCGAGTTGCTCAGGACCTCCTGTACCGATAGCTTTAAGTTCTCCCACCACAATTCGGGAGCCTGTTCTGCCCAACCGGCTTGCCTGGCGGTAATTTTCATCTCCTGTTTCGGGTAAAAAGCAGAAGCGATACATTTCCCCGTCGTTCCTTCGACGATGGATGCTTTCACTGATGAGCTGCCAATGTCAATTCCCAATAAATACATAATGGTATACTTTTTTATGATAACTGTTCTGTTACAGTATGATATTTTTACAAGGATTCACGAATAATCAGTTCCGTTTGCACCAAAAAATCAACCATTTCATTGGCAATTGCAAATTCGGCCGCCTTTTTTCCCATTAATTTGAAGTCTGTGGAAATCACTGTGATCCCATTGGAAATAAACTGCTTCATGGGCGTATCGTTATATGATAAAATACCAAAATCTTCCCTTAGTTTGAATTTTTTTCGATTGGCTTGCTCTAAAACAGCAGCCAAATCAATGTCTTCAAAAACAAAATAGACCCTGCCAACTTTGATATCCAGCTCCTGTATATCATATAAAATACTAAAATTAAGACCATTATCGGAACAAAATTTTCCTACATTGTCGATTGATTCGAATGGATGAAAAGTGTACTGCGGGTATACACATACGACCTCATCGTATTTCCTTAGCAAATGCCATCCCGATGTCAGACATTTGTAAACTGATTCGCCAAAATCCTGGTAAACCTTTGCCTGTCCAGGTTGTGAATGGATAGACCAGTCAATCAAAAGCAGCTTTTCAGGATCAATCTCGCCAATGATTTCAGGAATTCCGGGATGGTTGAAGTTCATGATAATGTAGGAGTTGAACTTGCCATTGCTGTTATGGATGATTGATTTGAAAAGTTCAAAATTATAATGATGGAAGTTGATGTCAACCAGGATATTCTTAGGAAGGTTTAATTTGAAAGAGTTGTACAGTACCTCTTTATAAGCCTTAAAGGTATCAAGAAAGAGAAACACCTTCTTTTGGGAGCGGGTAACAAAATATCCTCTGTTTGGTATCGCTTCGACGATTTCCCTGCGTTTCAATTCGGCGTAACTCTTAAAAACAGTGTCACGGGAAAGTCCTGACTCTTTCATTATTTCATTAACGGAGGGCAGTGGATCCCCCTCAAGCAACATCTTGAGATTGATAGAGCGAATCAGCGCTTCGACAAGTTGCTGAACTTTCGAAACGCCCGAATTGATATTGGGTTTAAAACTGAATTTTTGCATGATAGGTTAAAATCCATCTGTTCTGATCCGTTCTGCAAATATAAAAAGAGGTCAGGATCTTGGTGATAAAAAAATCATGTTATGCAACATCACTTCTGGGTATTCACTGTGTCTGGCAAGCGTTCAATCAACAATAAATATGCTGTACAATATTTTTATATAAAGAACTACTTCAATTATTAAAAGTAAATTATACTATTTTTACTCCACTGATAATAAACCGAAAGAGATGAAAAAAATGTATGGAATCCATTTGTTGTTTCTGATTTTATTGGTGGGTTTTTCTTTAACGGGAAATTCCCAATCAACTATTGTAGTTCATACCGAAAATCCGGGAGCCAAAATTGACAAAGCCATTTATGGTCATTTTGCCGAACACCTTGGTCATTGCATCTATGGCGGTATTTATGTGGGCGAAAATTCAGACATACCCAATACAAAAGGCTTCCGTATGGATGTAGTAACAGCCTTGAAAGAATTGAATGTTCCTCGCGTACGCTGGCCTGGTGGTTGCTTCGCAGACACCTACCATTGGAGGGATGGAATCGGACCAAAATCAGAGCGGCCATCCATTATCAATGTACACTGGGGTGGAGTAACTGAGGACAACAGTTTTGGCACACATGAATTTCTTGATTTCTGCGAACTGATAGGCGCTGATGCCTATGTCAACCTGAATGTTGGAAGTGGGACTGTGCGTGAAGCATCCGAATGGTTGGAATATGTTACCTCCTCCAACGAGAGCCCAATGACCAATCTTCGTAAAAAGAACGGTCGGGATAAACCTTGGAATGTTAAATATTGGGCAGTTGGAAACGAAACCTGGGGATGCGGCGGGAATATGCGACCCGAGTATTATGCCGATTTGTATCGTCAATATGCCTCATTTATGTAACTTGGATCCAAACAATTCGCAACAAATCAGTTTCGATCTTAGCGGAATGAAGCTCTCCAAAGTGTCAGGGAAGAGGTAACTGCCAGCAAAATCAACGCCTACAACGATTTTGGCAAAAAAGAACAGGTTACGGAAGCCGAATTCAAAAATGTGAAAATTACATCCGGTAAAGTCGATGCAACCATCCCTTCCAAGTCTGTGGTATTGATACAGTTACAGTAG
>JALOCD010000037.1 GCA_023228025.1 Prolixibacteraceae bacterium
AGGGTTGTCCATTGAACAAATTCTCATTAACTTTTGTTCGCATAAGCTATTGTTTAAATTAATACTGAATTCAAAACTTAATTTAATAAACTTTAGCTTATGCTTTATTTTTCAAACATAACACCTTAGTGATTTTGTGACTTAATGGCCTTCTTAATTTTTTTCATTTCGGAGTAGACTCATAATTCAAATTCACGAATCTTTTTGAATTTATTCAGATAAAATAGCCAATTTTGCGAAACGAAAATTGGGTTAAACCATTGACAGTATAATAACAGATTAGAAGTGCTTACAGCCCTTTCTGACATTCATTTTTAATCTTTAATCTTTAATTTTTAATTTGATTGACTATGGCTTACGATATTGAGATGATCAAAAAGGTCTATGCTGAGTTTCCTCAGAAAACTGAAAACCTTAGAAAACTGCTGGCCAGACCACTTACCCTGACCGAAAAAATTCTCTATGCGCACCTTTCAGAACATCTTCCATCTGTTCCTTTTGAGCGTGGAGCCTCCTATGTCAATTTCAACCCAGATCGTGTCGCCATGCAGGATGCTACGGCACAAATGGCTTTGTTGCAGTTCATGCAGGCAGGAAAAGATGAGGCAGCAGTTCCTTCGACCGTCCATTGCGATCACCTGATCCTTGCCAAAGAGGGGGCAGTCTCCGACCTCAAAAATGCCGAAAACACCAACAAAGAGGTATACAATTTCTTGTCAACAGTCTCAAAAAGATATGGTATCGGATTCTGGAAACCAGGGGCCGGAATTATCCACCAGGTCGTTTTGGAGAACTATGCATTCCCTGGCGGGATGATGGTTGGAACCGACTCTCACACTGTAAACGCCGGTGGTTTGGGCATGGTTGCCATTGGAGTCGGTGGCGCCGACGCTGTGGATGTCATGACAGGAATTCCATGGGAACTGAAATTCCCGAAACTGATTGGTATCAAACTTACCGGAAAACTGAACGGCTGGAGTTCGCCCAAAGATGTTATCCTGAAGGTTGCCGGACTCCTCACGGTCAAAGGCGGAACAGGGGCCATCGTCGAATATTTTGGCGAGGGTGCATCTACCATTTCCTGCACCGGGAAAGGGACCATTTGTAACATGGGGGCCGAGATTGGCGCGACTACTTCGATCTTCGGATACGATAATAATATGGCCAAATATCTGAGGGCTACAAGCCGTGCGGATATCGCCGAAATGGCCGATGGCATTGCCGATCATCTCAACGGTGATGCAGCCGTTTATCAAAATCCCGAAAATTATTTTGATCAGCTTATCGAAATCAACCTTTCTGAGCTGGAACCACATATCAATGGACCGTTTACCCCGGATTTGGCAACACCGCTTTCACAATTCAAGAAAGTAGCCAAAGAAAAAAACTGGCCAATGGTAATGGAGGTTGGTCTGATTGGTTCCTGCACCAACTCCTCTTATGAAGATATGAGCAGGGCTGCATCTGTTGCGCTTCAGGCAAAAGCCAAGAACCTGAAGGTAAAAGCGCAATTCACGGTTACTCCTGGCTCCGAACTGGTGAGGTATACCGTTGAGAGGGATCAGTTCCTGAAAGCATTCGAATCAATTGGAGGTGTCGTTCTTGCCAACGCCTGTGGACCATGTATCGGACAGTGGGCACGTGCCAATGCAGACCAATTGCCTGAAAACTCGATCATGACCTCCTTCAACCGGAATTTTGCCAAACGCACGGACGGAAATCCCAAGACCCACGGATTTGTGGCTTCTCCGGAGATTGTCACCGCCTTTGCGATTGCCGGAACGCTGGATTTCAATCCCATAACGGATTCGCTCGTCAATGAATCAGGGCAAAAAGTCATGCTGGATGTGCCTCACGGGGATGATCTTCCCGCCAAGGGATTCGCAGTGGAAGACGCCGGGCTTATCCCACCATCCAAAGAGTTCCGTGATCTCGTGGTAACTGTCGATCCAAACTCTGACAGGTTACAGTTGCTCGAGCCGTTTCAACCCTGGAACGGAAAAGACCTCACGCAACTGTCGCTCCTGATCAAAGCCCGCGGCAAATGTACCACCGACCATATCTCTATGGCAGGTCCGTGGCTGAAGTACCGTGGTCACCTCGACAATATCTCCAACAACATGCTGATTGGCGCTGTCAATGATTTCAACGGAAATACCAACTCGGTGCTGAACCAATTGACAGGCAGTTACGGCACCGTCCCGGATACGGCCAGGGCCTACAAAAAATCAGGGATCGGATCCATCGTGGTGGGAGATGAAAACTATGGAGAGGGATCATCCAGGGAACACGCGGCCATGGAGCCACGTCATCTGGGTGTAAGGGCAGTCCTGACACGCTCCTTCGCAAGGATACACGAAACGAACCTCAAGAAACAGGGGATGCTTGCCTTGACCTTTGCCAACCCCGATGATTACAACCTCATTCAAGAGCAAGACAGGATCGATATCATTGATCTTCAGCATTTCGCTCCCGGAAAGCCGCTGAAACTTATTCTTCATCACATGGACGGCTCTTCTCAGGAAATTTTGGCCAAACATACCTACAACGACCAGCAAATTGTCTGGTTTAAAAGTGGTTCATGCCTTAATTACATCAAGGAGGGTCATTGAAAATAGGGTAAATAAAAGAAAGGGCTGGTAAATACTACCGGCCCTATTCTTTTGTACAAAGTCTAATCACCTGATAGAATGATCCCCCCAAATATGTTTTGGAATTTAACATTTTTTAAGACAATTATTGAACATGTTATTTCATTGCGCAATAAATTTGACCGGCGTAAGGAGCAAATTTTAACGATGGTTAATCCCCTAAAAATGATCAACTATGAAGACGAGCTCAAATTCTTATGATAAGATGGCTTATAAAAGTAAGGCAGAATTAAAAATGAGAAATTTACAAAACGACACAGATCTGCTTTTGGACGAGAACACAGAAATGATGAGTGTACTCAACGATCTGGGTGAACTGGAAGACTTGACTGAACTTTACGGCGACAAGGACGACATCATCTGATGCCGGTTTAGGAAAGCCGATCACTTGCTGAAGACCAAAAATCTCACACAATTTTTTAGGGACAAAATTTCGAACTTTTACCAGTTCAATTCCGAACGTCCATTTATCTGAAATCCCTCTCCATTGAATAATAAAACCCAACCAACCCTGATCGTCCTACTCGGTCCAACCGGAGTCGGAAAAACAAACTTGAGTATCCAAATTGCCAACCATTTCCGAACAGAGATAATCTCCTGCGACTCGAGGCAGTTGTTTAAAGAGATGCAAATTGGAACTGCAGTTCCCGAAGAGAAGATATTGCAACAGGTTCCGCACCACTTTATACAATCCAACTCCATTTTCGAAAGTTACAATGTGGCTATGTTCGAGGCCGACGTACTTGAAAGACTAAAGAGACTCTTTGCCATTCATCCGGTTGTACTGATGACCGGTGGCTCCATGCTCTATATTGACGTGGTCTGTAAAGGGATAGACGACCTTCCCGACGTAGATTCCGAATTAAGGGCAACATTGATGGAGCGAATGAAAGTGGAAGGGATTGAGCGAATGCGGGCAGAACTCAAACTTCTGGATCCTGTCTATTACCATGAAGTTGATCTCCAGAACCCTGTACGGATCATTCATGCCCTGGAAATCTGTTACATAACAGGAAAACCGTTCTCCTCCCAACGAACAAGAACGGCAAAACAGAGGAACTTCAATATCCTTAAAATTGGGCTGAACCGCGATAGGACCGAATTGTACGACAGAATCAACAGCCGCGTCGATGAAATGATGGCCGCCGGACTGGAAACGGAGGCACGGAACCTTTATCCCTATCGGGAATTAAACACCCTCAACACGGTCGGCTACCGCGAATTGTTCGACTACTTTGATGGGAACTGCTCGCTGGGAGAGGCAATTGAAAAGATCAAGGCAAATTCGAGGAAATATGCCAGGAAGCAACTCACCTGGTTTCGCAAAGATCCGGATATTCATTGGTTTCATCCAGATCAGCAAGCTGAAATCCTTGAATTAATTACAGATTACAAATTACAAATTAAAGATTAAGAGAAAGTTACAGTCAATTTTTAATCTGTAATTTTTAATTTTTAATTTAAAAAAGCCGGTTGCCCGGCTTTTTCTAAATATCGTCATCATCATCATCGTCTTCCAAAGGTTCATCCGCTATGTCTTCAACATCATCCTCTTCATCGCCCCCTTCAAATCCCTGTAGGGCGAAATCATCCCTCAGGATTCCATCATCGCCAAAATCTTCATCGTTCTCAATAATGTCATAAGCCTCAGCCAATGTCATTCTGACAAGGTAATGAAAATCGTCCGTTTCATACGGCAATGCAGAGACCACTTTCCCTTTCGCATCAATGTATGTAATAAGACTTCCGGCAAAACCCTGGGGATAGTTCAGTTTAATTTGCCCCTGGATATCAAGCGGGAGCTTATCGTAATCTTTTACCAAACGAGGTTTGTTGCTTGGAGCCATGCGAAAAATGTTTTATTCTATTAATATTTAACCTGTTATACTTATCTTGGTATTTAATTGTTAAGGTCAGAAAAGTGATGCAAAATAGTAATTCATTAAATTCAAACAATATTTTAGTCAAAAATTATTTATTTTTTAATCTAATGGTGATCTTGGGCCAAAACAAATGCATTATTTACGCAATCCAAGCAAATTATCATAGCCTAGGAACAATTCAAACAGGAAGTTGTTCATTCCATTCATCTAATATTTTACATGTATTGGATATTACACAAGATCGTATAAATGAATTTGACTTTAGGGTATAAATGCCTAAATTTGCAGCGTTAAAAATTATCGAATGAACATTTCATATAAATGGCTGAAAGATTACCTAAATACCACGCTTAATCCGCACGAAATTGCCTCTGTCCTTACACAATTGGGTTTGGAAACCGGAAGTGTTGAGGAGGTTGAATCGGTTAAAGGCGGCCTGAAAGGGTTGGTTGTGGGTGAAGTTCTTACCTGTGAGAAACATCCCGGATCAGATCACCTGAGTATTACAACGGTTAACCTCGGCAATGGCGAGATTTCCCCGATTGTTTGCGGCGCACCAAATGTCGCAGCCGGGCAAAAAGTGATTGTAGCCACCGTGGGCACCACACTGTACAAAGGGGATGAATCTTTCACCATCCAAAAATCCAAGATCCGCGGGGAAGTGTCAGCCGGAATGATCTGTGCCGAGGATGAGATCGGACTTGGAACCGACCATAACGGCATCATGGTATTGGATCCTTCTGCGGTTCCCGGAACACCTGCTTCTGCCTGGTTTCAAATCGAAAGCGACTTTAGTCTGGAGGTAGACCTTACCCCAAACCGTATCGATAGCGCATCGCACATCGGGGTAGCCCGCGATTTGGCCGCATTTTTGAGTCAAACAGAAAAGATTAGCTACACCAAACCATCGGTCGATGGTTTCAAGGTTTCTTCGAATACCCATATCATCCCAGTTACCATCGAAAATCCTGAGGCTTGTGCCAGGTATGCCGGGGTTTCAATAAAAGGAATTACCATCAAAGAATCACCCGAATGGCTGAAAAACCGTCTACGGGTCATTGGCCTTAAACCGATCAACAATGTGGTCGACATCACCAATTATGTCCTGTTCGAAACCGGTCAACCCTTGCATGCCTTTGATCTGAAAGCCATAAAAGGAAATCAAATTATCGTGAAGACACTTCCTTCCGGCACCAAATTCCGTACCCTGGATGAGGTGGAACGCACTTTGGACGAGAAAGACCTGATGATATGCAACCAATCGGAAGGAATGTGTATCGGTGGCGTTTTCGGTGGAATAGACTCAGGCATAACAAACGGAACTACCGAGATGTTTCTGGAAAGTGCGCTGTTCAATCCTGTCTACATCCGTAAAACAGCTCGTCGCCATGGACTGAATACCGATGCCTCTTTCCGGTTCGAACGCGGAGTGGATCCCAATGGCACCATCTACGCGCTCAAACGCGCAGCCATCCTTATCTGTGAACTTGCAGGGGGAGAGATCGCTTCGGAGATCATCGATGTGGTAGCAGATCCGGCCATGCTGGAACCTTTTGCAGTGAGTGTGAACTACAAAAATATTACCAGACTGATTGGCAAAGAGATCCCTGTTGGACAAATAAAAAACATTCTCACATCACTCGAGATAAAAATCGTTTCGGAGAACCAGGAGGGGCTTGAACTTGCCGTACCACCCTACCGGGTAGACGTGCGCCGGGAAGCCGATGTGATCGAAGAACTTCTGCGAATATACGGATACAACAATGTTGAACCCGGAAAATCAGTAAAATCAACACTTCAGCACAGCAGCTATCCTGACAAACAGAAATTGCAAAATCTGGTTTCTGAGATTCTGACGGCCAACGGATTCAACGAGATCATGTGCAACTCACTCACCAAATCGACCTATTACGAACAACTAAGTTCGTTCAAGGTGGAAAATTGCGTGAAACTTTACAATCCGTTAAGCTCGGACCTGAATGTGATGCGCCAGACGCTGCTTTTTGGCGGAATGGAAACCGTCCTCAGAAATACAAATTTCAGAAATGCCGACTTGAAATTGTACGAATTTGGCAATGTTTACCACTATGATGGCACCAAAACCTATGCCAATCCTGTTAAGAATTATTCTGAAGATGAGCACATAGGTATTTGGATTTCAGGCAACAAAGAGAATGAGAACTGGGTATCCAAGGCGCTGCCCTCCAGCTTTTTTACCCTCAAAAGTTATGTTGAGAAGATACTGTCCAGGTTGGGCATATCACCGGATGCGTGCCAGATCAAATCATTTTCTTCGGAACTTTTCGCCGACGGACTGATTTATACTTTTAATAACCAGCAGATTGCGCAAATTGCCATTCTTGGCAAGAATATATTGAAACAAAATGGAATTGCAGCCGACCTTTTTTATGGCGACATTCACTGGACGCTGCTGCTCAACGCCATCAAGAAACAGAAAGTATCCTACACACCACTTCCAAAATTTCCGGAGGTGAAGAGAGACCTTGCATTGCTGGTCGACCAGGAGGTTTCTTTCAGCGCCATCAAAATGTGGGCTTTCAGGACCGAACGGGAACTACTTAAGTCGGTCACTATTTTCGACGTTTACGAAGGCGCGCATCTCCCGGAGGGAAAGAAATCGTACGCTGTCAGTTTCCTGCTAAGGGATGACTCCAAAACCCTGCATGACAAGCAGATTGAAAAAACAATGGAAAAATTGATGAACATCTTTCAAAGAGAGTTAGGAGCTCAGATCAGGTAAAATGGAAGTTCAGATTATTAAGGTTACCACTTCACCACAAGTTGATGTGGTAGCACGTTTGGCCAAAACCATATGGCCGGACCATTATTCACCCATCATCGGTAGGGACCAGGTTGATTATATGCTGGGAAAATACCAGACACCGAAAACGATTCTGGCACAGATGGATCAGGAAGGCAACTCCTATTTTTTGATCTATTCTGATTTTGTTCCAGTTGGCTATATCGGGATTATCGAGAAGCACAACGAACTATTTCTCAGCAAACTGTATATTCTTAGCACGGAACGCGGAAAGGGAATCGGACACGCTGCCATCGACTTTCTGAAAGCAAAATGCAGGGAGATCGGAGCCCCTTACATCACCCTGACGGTTAACAAACAGAACCTCAACTCGATTTGTGCTTACGAAAAATTGGGATTCGAAAACTACGGCGAGGTGGTTACCGACATCGGGAAAGGGTATGTGATGGATGATTATTTGATGCGGTTGAGGATTAGTCCGAGGTAGTAGAGACGTTGCATGCAACGTCTCTACTACCTCGGGATCATTCATAAAGCTGCCCAAGATTCCCAAAATAATCAACGTCCCAGCCTTCTACCATATTTTCGTAGGCGTTGTCGGGAATATTGGTTTGGTGCAGTTCCACGAGGGTTCCTTTTCTGTCGGGGTGAAGTTTGATAGTCACAATCGAATCGGATTCTTCTCCAAAGAACCATTTTTGCACAATCAGTTTGTCCTGGATAAATTCCAGGTTTTGGCCGGTAATGGCCCCATCCCAGATTTCAAATTCACTGCCCGGCTCGGTACTCATGACCACGGGTTCACCGGTCCAGATTTCGATCATCAGCGGATTGGTCATCGCATTGTAAACATCTTGCGGGGTGGCGTTGAGGGTGTAGCGTTTCTTGAAGTCTTTCATCTGCTAATAATTTGTTTTTTAAAGGTCAGATGGAATAGCCAGATTACGAGAATTTATTCCATTCCGTTTAGTGATTTCTGAATCATGGCTATTTCATGGTAATAAGTGCCTAAAGTATTTAAAGTGCCTAGAGTGACTAAAGTTATAAGATAACCAAAATTAGTTGAATTTTTATACAAATTAACACCAGTGTTACCACAACTTACGAACATGTCGTAACTTTAGGCACTTTAAATACTTTAGGCACTCTAGGCACTTCCTTATGAACAAAATCCTCCTCTACTCCCGTCTCGTTAAATTCGAACACACGATATTCGCGATGCCTTTCGCGCTGATTGGTTTTTTTATGGCTACGTTGGTCACAGACCAGGTTCATTTCTGGCGGCTTTTGGGTACTGTTGTCCTTTCGATGGTTTTTGCCCGCAACGCGGCCATGGGATTTAACCGCTACCTCGACCGGCAATTTGATGCGGCCAATCCCCGCACGGCCAAGAGGGAGATCCCCGCAGGGTTGGTTTCAGCGCCCAAGGCATTGGCTTTTGTCATTGTCAATGCATTGTTGTTTGTGGCCGTCACCTACCTGATCAATCCCCTGTGTTTTGCCCTCTCCCCTGTTGCATTGTTTATCATTCTGGGGTACAGTTTTACCAAACGGATCACGCCGCTTTGCCATTTTGTACTTAGCTTTGGATTGTCGCTTGCCCCCATCGGGGCATGGCTTGCAGTGACCGGTTCGTTTGCCGTGGCGCCATTGCTCTTTTCGGGGGTGGTCTTTTTCTGGGTAAGCGGGTTCGATGTTATTTATGCTTGCCAGGATGTCGAGTTTGACCGGCAATACCGATTGCAAAGCATACCTGTATTGACAGGTATAAAAAACGCGCTTAGAATCTCGGTTTTGCTGCATGTAGCCACCTTTCTTCTTGTGATTGCGGCAGGATTGGTCATGGAAGCCAACTTCATTTACTGGATTGGCGCCGGCATTTTCGGGGTTCTGATGGTGTACCAGCACCTGATCGTAAAGGCCGATGACCTGAGCCGGGTCAATCTGGCATTCGGCACCATGAACGGGATTGCGGGGGTTGTTTTTGCGGTGTTTGTGATTGGGTCGCTGTATTATTAAAAGTTGAAACTAAATGCAGTAGCGGAGTTGCGGGCGTTAAACCTTCTAGCGCGAAAAATATTCCTGTGGATTTTGCTGCCCGTTGACCACGAAACAGCTATTGACATTTTTGATTTTGTTGAAGCCGGAGGATAGTCATCCCAGAAGATTTCCAATCTCAGTTTTCAAAGCAGGCAAATGTCTTACAATTATTCCCCAAACAATTTCATTGTCAATTTTGTCATAACCATGAATCACGCGATTGCGCATGCTGATAATTTGCCGTTTACTTGCTATTTCAATAGTCGAATCTAATTTTTCAATCCGGCTCATTGCTTCTCCAATTATTTCGAACTCGCGCTCCACAGCTCTCCTCATCATCTTATCAGCCAGATAAACATTAAAATCATGTTTGTCTCCAAGATATTTCTGAATGGAATCAATTGATTCTTGAATATCAAACAGATATTTTTTAATCTCATTATCCATATAATAAGGTCTTTGTTTGGTTAACCGAATGAATAAAATAGGGGTTTGATAAAGATTTGTCCGTTACTAAATCAACAGGGCGTTGAAATAGATTTTCAAACTTATCTGCCAAATCAAAATAGGTGTCTGCATAATCTCCATAATCCATAGGTTTAAAGGAGATTAGTAAGTCAATATCACTTTTGTCATTGAAACTGTCTGTGCAGACCGAGCCAAAAGCAAACAATGACTCCACATTATGAGCCATACATAAGCTTTTGATTCTTTCAATATTATCGGATATTAATCTTTGCATATCAATGTTTTGTACAAATCTATTATTAATGAGGAACATTTACAAGTCGAGTATTCCAATTCACCGGTTAGTATAAGAATAGTAGGCGATTGTGGGCTTCATTTCTTTCAAGTTACAAGAAAGTTGAAGCGGACTACAACCCATTAATTTGCTACTGAGCCGGCTATTATTTTTATACATTGTTAGCGTTTCGTGCTTTATCAATTCCGAAAGTTCTTTAACGAATTTCATTCTACTATCCCTAAATTTTGCATCATATCTTTTACATTAAAACCCTCGGAATAAATTGTACGTGTTTTTTCACTTACTATTGCATATTTTGCGGGTTCACTATATGCTAAAACACCTCTATTTTCTTGATTTGATAATAGCTTTAAGTCGTTGTTTTTGCAATTATTTACAAAATACGTAAAGGATTTTAGTTCATTAAGTATATTCTCTTTCCTATTACTTGGTATGTTCTTCACTCTAATAATTCTTTCTGCAAGAAAATTAAAATCTTCATCACTTAAATTCTTGGGTCTAATTATTTCTGTTATCTCACTTGAGATACTATCAATAACAGAATTGAACTGATTAAAAAATTCATACTCACTGAAACTCTGAATTTGTTTTTTTAACTCTTCAATTAAACAGATATTAGTAAGACTTTTCCCAATCCATTCTTCAGAAAGACGATAAATATCATAAGCAAGAGTTATAGCAAAATATGCGTATTGATACACTTTTATTTCAAGAAACAGATTATATGCTGAGATAGTATTACTTATTGACGATTCTAAAATAACCTGGATGTCTTTGTTTATTGGAGATTTCTTGTTTATAAATAGACTAAAGTTTATCGAGAAAAAAGATACTGCCAATTTATGGAGAGCATGCGCTTTCATAAGTTTATTATTATTAGAAATTGCATATTCTAAGGATTCATTAATCATATTGACCACTTTCTCAAAAGAACCCAATATTTCTTTTAATTCTACTTTCCTATATTTTAATGTATCAAATTCTTCTGAATTATGAAGTAAGCGATTATCGGTTATAAAGTCAGAATATATTCTTGTTATAGCACTGATTAAATTTTCTGAATGGAAAATTCTTTGAAAGTGTTTTTGTTCTTCATTTTGAGTTACGTTCTCAATTCTATTGAATATTTCTTCAATTTCCAATAAAATGTTCTTGTCAAATGCTAAATTTCCAATCTTTTGGTAAAGTTCAAGCATATTGATGTTTATATCAATATCTATTACATTATCACTATTTAACGCTCTCTTTCTAATTTGTTTTAATTGTTCAAGTAATTCATTTTTGTTATAAATTCCATAAGCGAAATCCACTTTAAATTTTTGCATTTCTAAAGCAAGAAACTCTTTGTCTGAATAATTTGCTTTTTTTGAATAACACATTTTCAGAAAGTAATCCGCATCCAATAATTCTCCTGTTTCAGCATAAGTAAGTGCTGCTATATAAGATATCTTAGGGCGATTAAAATCTCTCTTTGTTAATATTTCTAAAAGACCAATGATTTTGGAATATTCTCTTTCATTAAATAGATGTGGTCCAATTGTTTCTAAAAAGCTAATAGCTTTAGATACTCTATCTCTTTCTGTGGAAATTTCAGCTTGTTTTGTTTGACTAAATGATGGAATGTCGAAATCTCTTCCGTATGCTTCAATTAGGACATTAGTATTAACGAACCTATTTATAAAAGTCTTATGGATTATTCTTAGGTCACGTTCAACAATATTTTCTTCTGGAATATGAATAGTTACTGTATTTTTCCCCTTCCATGATTCATCTTTCTTTTCTAATCGAATTCTATTATAGATTTCCCATAAATAATCATAGTATAATGTATCATCAGTCTCATTGTAAAAAACAATAATTCCGTAACTTGGAGTATGGCGACATAAGTAACCAAGCCTACTGGTAAGAAAAGGTAATGTAAAATGTTTAATGGAGTTCTTAATAATATACCGAGCTTTACCAGTGCTTTTTATTTGAATTGGGAAAAGATTTCCAGTTGCCCCATTGAAGTCAATTAGTTCACAATAAATATCAACACCATAATCCTTAGAACCATCTACGATATGAGAATTAAATCCATTCTTGAGGGAAAACAATAACTGTGACTTTGTTACAGAATCCTCTGACCTTTCGGAATTTCTATCAACTATTGGTTTATCCCAAAATCCCATAATGCTTTAATTTGCTATTTTTCTTACATCCTACTTCTATACGCATTCGCATGAATGCTAACTCGATTTTATGTAAAGAGAAGCATTACAAAGCCTACATACTTATCCTGGCTATCCACAAATTCTATCAACCCATATCTGTAAAAGTAACAAATAGATATGTTAAAAATCAATGATCCGGGGAACAATCATGCAGAATCTTGTGGGTAGTTTTCTTTGCTTTTTATAAGTTGACCTGAACACCGTTGAGCGAATAAGATAATCCGCCATTAGCGCCCCTTTCATCCTTCGTTCCTTCCGTCCGAAACGATCAATATCATTTCTCGTCATGCTAACGCGGACGGTGGTCGTTGGGAATTCATTTACCCGGGGTTCCGCTTCGCTTCACCCCGGGCTACCAATATTTCGCCACTACGCGGCTGAACCCCAAGATATTCGCATACAATACCGCACTTGCCGGATATAACACCACAGGATCAATCCCTTAAATAATTCTCGATGCTGAATTCGGTCCCTGAGCGGAACCGAAGGGTTGGAATAACACTTTTGCCAACAGTGAATCAGAATAAACTTAACTGGTCTTCCTTCCTAGGATGGAAAGTGCCAATAATAATAAACGGATTGGGTGCGATGAAGTGAAAGTTACGGGTAGTGCCTAAATAAAAGTACAAATCCTTGGTTTTGGCAAAGTCGTCGAAATATTTCTTTTTAACATCCGCACAAGCTTTTTGCTCGTTCCCGTCGTGATGTTTCAAACAGTTCCAAAATAGCTGTCCAGTTTCCCAATCTTCTATCATTAAGGTACTTTTGTGGCCATCATCGTCTAAAAATACGAAAGAAAATTCATAGGGAACCTTGTTTACAACCTCAAACGGGTTATCGGAATTGGCAAATAAATTGAGCTGTAATGCCTTCGCTTTTAAATTGTCAAGTTTGGTTTTGTCCCACTTCCTTTCAACGGGTACAGAAATAAAATTGAGTATTTGGGTCGGCTTAAAGACCGCCAGAGAAGTTCGTTTTGAATCGTCTTTAGCATCGGCAATCAATGTGTCGAGGTTGGTATAAACGTTCTTTAAAACTATTTCTTTGCGAAGTTGCCAATTGTTTGTGGTATCAATATGACCTACAATATCAATGGCATTCTCAATGGAATAGGGGCGATAGCTTTCAGGTCGAAAATCCTTAAAGTTGCGGACTAAATCTATTTCAACCCAATCGTATTTTTTATATTGTTTGTCGTAATCGAGTTTACGGAACGGAATGGGATAAATGCGAACCCAGGTACCATCTTCCCGAAAACCGGCTGTACATACAAGCTCATCGTATTTCGAAGCTAAAGTTGGATACGTTTTAACGGCAATGAGGACTTTTGTTTTTGCCATATTACAAGTGTATCAATTCGAAGGCAAATAAGGGATGTTTTACAATTGCATCGGCAAGATGTGTGCGGTGGCATTGACAAATATTTGCCTCGAAACAGGTTAGGGCAATCCGTTTATGTTTGGTTAAGAGATCCAATAATTTATCCTGATAAGTCTGCGTTTGCGTTAATACACCGGCACGATACTGTGAAAAAAGTTTATCGTAATCTGCCTGGGTATTCAATTCCTGCCGTTTATCTGAATCGATTCCCAGTTGCGGAATATGTACAAATTCGATTCCGACCCCATTACAAGCGGCCTGTAATTGCGATTTACTAAACCCGAACTTCATACTGTAGGAGTTCTTGCGAACATCGCACAACACTTTTACATCGTTTGCAATTAGTTTGTTGATATATTCTTCGAGGCTTACGCCTTCGTAACCGATTGTAAAAAGTATTGTTCGGTTCGATTGTGGTCTGGTTTCACATACTTTCCGGTACTCTTCGGGGGTAAGCAGCTCTTGTGCCACAACGCTGTTAATGGCTAACTGAGGGTATTTCAGATAGGTTGCGCAAATGAGCTCTTTGCTTGTCTTGTTACCATACATCTGTTTGACGTAGCGTATTGCCTGACGGTCGTGCTCTTTAAGAGTTGCCAAATAATGTTCTGCATCTGTTTTTACCCAATCATTGCTTTCCCGTGCAACCTGATTGTATTTGGTCATGGTTTGCAAGTCTGCAGTCGCCTGAAACGAATAACAACCGTATTTATAGGGTACAAAATGGAAATCAGGCTTCAACTGCTGTTTACTGACCAGCATTAACAGCTTTTGAAGGCTTATTCTATCGAGTTTGTTATCAAAAGCCTCCAACAGGGCCAGCAATATTTTGCGACGATAATACATATTGCAAATTTAACCTTTTTGCAGCAATTTAATTGCCTTCCACAATCTTTATCTCCTCGTCGGTTAAACCGTAAAGCTGGTAAACGAGACGGTCGATTTCGGATTCGAGGGCGGTGGTGTCGGCTAAAGTATTGTCTCTTTTTTGCTCAATAACTTGAGATACCAATGAAACAATTTGATTGTCAACTTTAGGCTCAAAAGGAAAATCTCTTAAATTTTGTAATAACACTTTTGGAAAAGCATCTTTTTGAGAATTACTGGATGAACTTAGATGGTAATAAGCAGCAAATTTTGAGTTTAGTACACCAAGTAATTGTAGCAATTGATTTATATTATTTGTCTTCGAACGGATGCCATCAACTGAGTTTGAAAAAACGGACTCCTCCTCTATAAATGCCGCATAAATTCGTCCTTTTGCTGTGATTTCCCTTACAACAATTCGAGGAATAGCCTTGAACCATTCAGGATTTCTAGGTTCAGCTATCCAAGGGCCATAATTAATATAAGAGTCAGACCAATTTATTAAATATGGAGATATATCGCTACCACCAATAAAAGGTTTGTAATTCTGGTCAACCTTGATCTTTGAATGATATATTTTATCCAAAGATTCAGATCCATTTTGAGGAGGATAACCTTTCCCTTTTTGGTAGACTTTTATGCCCCAAACAATATCAAAACTATCATTGACATTACTAAATTCAGAACTAATGCGTGACCGAAAAGTCTGTTCTGCAGAATTTGCAAATACATAAAAGCAATAGTCTTTATCAGAACGTATATTGCATTTATCAATTTGATTGACAACCTCTTTGTCCAAATTGTAGATATTCAAAATATTATCATCGATCATCTTGGATATATGAATAATACTGGTTTCAACAACAGCATCTTCAAATGTAGCTTTTGGACATTTCGTTATTGCTTTAATTAATTCATTATCGATGAGATATTTTCGAAATTTAATGTCATAGGTAGAAGCAAACCAGGCGCTTGGCGTAATAAAAATAAGATTTCCATTTTGATGTAATAAATTATTGCCAAGTTCAGTAAATACGGTATAAGTATCAATCTGATAGTTTGATACTTTATAATTGTTCCTCAAAACATTATCCTCCGCTTTACTTAATGTCACCCCATACGGCGGATTCCCGATCACCACATCAAACCCCACAAAATCCCCCTCCTCGTTCAATACTTCCGGAAACTCGAACCGCCATTCGAAGGCGTTTTCGTAGATTTTGTTGCTGCGGATCCCTTCCAGCTCGGTTTCGAGGCTGAGAATGGTGTCGGTGAGGCTTTTAACCTGCTTGTCCCAAATGGCTTTCTCGACTTTGGTGCGGTCGAACAGGGTGGTTTGGGTGGTGAGGGCAAACAACTCGCCTTTGGCCTTGTTGAGCTTCAAAACCCTTTTGTCGTTGGCGGCCACATCGCTCTCGAAATCGTTTTTTATTTGGGCTATGAGTTTTTCCATGGCCCGCTTCTCCTCCTTGCTTTGGGCATTCCGGTAGGTCATTATGGCCAAACGGTAACTGTCGATCGTCCATTTGCTGTTTTTGAGCGCCTTTTTGATGTCGGCATCGAGGGCGTAGCGGCTGATGAGGGAGTTGCCGCATTTGATGTTGATGTCGATGTTGGGGAGCGTCTCCAGATTCGGATTTGGATTCGTTGGATTGATCGGATTATTGGATTGGGGATTTTGTGTGTAGTAGGCATTCTTAAGCAGTTCGATCCAGAGGCGGAGGCGGCATATTTTGACGGAATTGGGGTTGATGTCTACGCCAAACAAGCAGTTTTCGATAATGGTTTGCTTCTCGTGGAAGAGGGTTTCCTGGATGCGCTGGCTCTCACGGCTTTGTGGATTGTACCCGAACAGTCCGCCATCGTCGTCGGTCACAATTAATTCGTCGTTTTCGACGGTCACATGGTAATCGCGAAGCGTTTTCCCTTCCCTGTCGCGCAATATTTTGAGTTCGCTTTTGATGGCGATCATTTCGTTGAGCGCTGATACGAGGAAGTGGCCCGAACCAACGGCAGGGTCGCAAATTTTCAGGCTGTTGATCAGGTCGTTGGCCTGATCTTTGGTGAAATGCTGTCCGATAGAATTATATACATCATCGATCGTTTGATAATTTGTTTGGCTAAAGCCGGGATCAATTTTGATTCCATTATCCGCCGGCTGAAGCCGACGGCTATTCAAGGCTTCGTTGAATTTTTGCACCACGGCACGGCGGATGGTTTCGCGGCACATGTACATGGTGATAAATCCGGGGGTAAAGAACGAACCGTCTTTGTAGCCGTTAATTTTTTCGAAGATAAGCCCCAGCACAGAGGCATTAATGAGGCGTTTGTTCTCTTCCTGGATCTCTTCACTACCCTCGCTGGCAAAATCGTAGGCATTGAGGAACTCGAAAATGTATTCGATGGTGAGCAGTTCACCGGTCCGCTTTTGTCCGCTGTTGTTTTTGATAACGGTCGACGAAAGAAGGGGCAGCTTCATGTCTTTCAACTGACTGATAAACAGACAAGCATGTTCAATCCCGGTAGGCTCGAACAACGAACTGTTGAGATAGGGAACGTTGGCAAACTGTTTCTTTACCTCCTCGTTGCGATCGGCCTCTTGTCGGGCCAGCACAGAGAAGAAAAGGTTGTTTAAATCATCAAAATTTTGAACCTTTCCGATGTTGAGAAAAGCGAACGACTGATCGCCTTTGTGGTATTTTATCAGTTGTGCTTCGAGAAGTTTGAGAAAAAGGATTCGGTTAATCCAGGTAATTGACAACTCCAAAGCTACATTAAACAGTCGTTCGGTGTTGGTTTCACCAAACTGCGAAGGTCTGTCGAGGCGAGAGATCTTGTCGAGGTTATCCAGCTGAAATATAGCGCTTTCTATGAGAGAAGCGGAATTTCGTTCGCCCTCCTTTTTGCGTTGAATGAGCTTTTTGCTTCCCTCTTTGGTTTCGGTAAGACCGATAATGTGCAAAAGCTCGGTGTAAAAAGTTTTGTCGAGGCTGTTGCTGTCGTTGACAAACGGAAGCTTTAAAAGATGCTCCGGCGACAGGAGTTTGTAGAGGGCAATTAAAATGTTATCGTCCTTTTTATCAGCGTTGCGCAATGGTTTATCGTAATCACGAATGTCGAACCAGGTAAAGGTTATCTCGTGTTTGATGGCTTCGATTGCTGGTTCGGCAATCTGTTTGTAAAAGAAATCGGTTGTTTTGCCCGAAAGACGGCCCTCTTCGAAATCGGTAAATTGTTTAACCAGGTTTTTGTTTTGTGCAAACTCCTTTTCAAAAAGGTTGGCATCGAAAATAAACCATTCGTAAATATTGGTGGCAACAAGGTATTTAATTTCGAGGTTTTTAGTAGTAATTCGTTCCCGCAAATAGTATAAAACAAGTTCCTGAAAGGCTTTGGTGTTGATGCTGTTTGTTCTAAGCATCTCAACCTTGTTGGTGGGTTTCTTCGCTTCTACAACAACTCCAACGGTACTCCCGGCATTGAGCGCGTTGTGTATGACAAGATCGTTGCGGCCTTTGGTATTGATAAAATGGGTGGCGCCGTACCAGGTGTTTTTAAGAAAATCAGAAACGAGGTTCTTGTGAAATTCTTCCGATTCGGTTTCATCAATTTGATCCAGCAAACCAATCAAATTTGCTTTGAACAGCTCTATCTCGTTTCTGTTGGTTTTCACTTTCAGAAACGCTTTGTTTAAAGCTTTACGGGGCTTTAGAATGTTTAATTCCATTTTTTTTCAGCCGTGGGTTTGGGTTCGCTAAATGTACAAAGAAAGATGGAAATTTTCGATTTTCGATTGCCGATTTTCGATTGCCGGTCCCATTTTCTCCGTTTCTTTGTTTCACAGTTTCGTTCCTTCCGTCCGAAACGATCTATTATCATTTCTCTGCATGCTACCGCGGACGGCGGTTGGCGGGGTTTCATTTACCCGGGGTTCCACTTCGCTCCACCCCGGGCTACCAATATTTCGCCACTACGTGGCTGAACCCCGGAGTTGCATACCTCTCTTCACCGTTTCTCTGTTTCAATGTTTCCCCGTTTCAATGTTTCCCCGTTTCAAATACCCGGAGTCCACTTCCCTCCGTCTCTCCGTCTTTCCGTCTTTCTTCCTTTCTTCAGAACTTGTAATTAAACCCCACCGTAAACAGCTCCTTGAACTGCCACTTGGCCTTTTGGGCGACCTCCACGCCATTTGCATCTTTGATTGGGAATTTGACATTGTAGTCATAGACCAACTGGGTGTTGATCCTGGTACTGATGCGCCGGGAAACTTGCAGTACGAGGGTCTGCTCCCAATCAACATTGAATTTTTGAAAGGGGTATCTGTAGTTGTTGAAAATTTCGGCCCGCGTATCGTAAATGACATCCTCAATGAGGACATGGTGCCAGTTCAGTTTCACGATGGCGCCGGGTTCCCACAGGCGTCTCTTTCCGGGATCCAGTCCGTAGTGGGTCGGATCAATCAATGCCGTATCGTTCACGAAGGTTATTTTTGAGGTGAACGGGGAAAGAAAAACCGAGAAATTCTTATTGGGTTTGTAATCCATACCCAACGAGGTCGTTAGGTAAGCCGGGGCCATAAACATCGAGATTGGATTGTCCTTGTCCGGATATTTGTATCCTTTGGCGATCTGGGTCCGGAAGTTGGTTTCACCCGAATAATACCAATTTTTGGATGCAGCATAGCCAACCCTCGACTGAAACTCAAACTTATCATCATTCTTCTCCAATCCACGCGTTTGGGATTTAAAGATTCCTAACCGGAACTCTGCCATACTCTCCCACTTGAGTTTTTTCTTGCTGTAATTGGCAATATACTTCTCGATCAACAGCATCGAGAAGGAGCTTTCACCTCCCTTGGCCCAATTGGAGAGTGATGTCTGGGTGAAACCTACGGTACCGGTACCAAAAAGCTTCCATGGAAGCGGATCGACATGTTTTAGGTTTATCTGCTGCAAATTTGAATCCGGTTTTTTTGTTTTGAAGGTGATCTCCTTTTTCTGCGTCTCGGTAAAACGCATGAACTTTACCCCATCGTCGATCACCATTCGTATCCCGCCTTTTCCGTTGTTGGATAACACCACACCCACTGAATCGTTTTGCTCATTTTTCAGAAAGAATCGTATTGGTTTCCTGGGCTGATTGGCTGTCCACATTTTTGTCTGCAAGCCGCTTAGGTTGGTAATTGTTACCAAGGATGAGTCGCCGGCTGCACGCTCGGTCAGAAACCGCAATGCTACCCTTATACTGTCATTGACTTTTGAGACCTCTGCTTCGTTGAAGGTGTTCAGCAACTCCCTGTTTTTGTTCAGAAGATAATCCTTCCGACGAGAGGCTGCATCATTCGAATTCTGACTGATGATATTTTCGCGGTAGCTTTGCATCAGGGAATCCCTATGACTAAACAAGATCGAATCATTGTAAGATTGGCGGATCGAGATGAAAAGTTTCATTCTCATCGTATCTATCTCTGCAGCAGTTGCATTTGCCGGTAACTTCACCATCTCCCAACTTTGGTTGAATTTGCTGATAAATCTTTCGGGCAATCTCTTTTCCATTCCCGACATCATTTGAGTTGGATTTTCATCCGAAATAACCGGAACCCTTGACAAACCCTCCGATAAATAACTTTCAGGGACAACTATCAGGCTCCTTCTCAGACTATCAGCCACCGCCTTACGTCTTCCCTCCACCAACCGGTCGAGCTCCTCTGAAAAAAGGTACCCTGGAACAACCCGTTTGTCCGGAATATTTTCTGCTTTACGATAAAAAATACGTGGAATAGAATCAGATTTCAAGTACTGGTTCATCTTCACGATCACTGTATCGATCGGATCATTTTCGGCGTAATTTACAACTCCCTTTATGCCTTTTTGAAACGATGGGTTGGTCATGTACCACTCACCCGATCCACTGAATACCCTTTTCATCAAAGATAGGCTCCATGAAAGTGAATCCTTAATTGCGCCGGGACTTCTGGATTTCCGGTTACCGGATGTTGAGAAATCAGAGGCGCTGAGCGGGTAAAGACCGATGCAAAACAGGCTGATTATCAGCAGATAAATATATTTTTTGAATACCATAATACTGTTAATAGTTGATAGAATCCGAGGCCGTAAATATAGAAAAAATCAATACTGCCTCCATCTTAAAAGCTCATTATTAAACAGTTTTCCGGTAGCGCCAGACAGCCAGCGAAAACATGGTCAAACCGTAAAGCGAGAGGGAAATCAACTCCCTTGTCATGTCGAATAACCCCGAGCCCTTCAGAACAACATTCCGGATGATCCTGATGAGGTAATAAACCGGATTGATCTTGTCGAGGTTCTGGGCCCAAACCGGCATACTCTCGACCGGGGTAAAGAGACCGCTCATGATGATGAAGACAATCATGAAGAAGAAGCTCACAAACAAGACCTGCTGCTGGGTATCAGAAATGGCCGAGACAAAAAGGCCCAGGCTCATGACCAGGAAGAGATAGAGCGAGGTGAAGATATACAGGGTGAGGATGTTGCCCCTGAACGGCAACCCAAATACCAGTTTCGCCACCAGCAAACCGAAAGTCAGGTCCAGCAGTGCGATGATGAGGAAAGGCATCATCTTGCCGATGATAAAATGGTATTTCTTGATGGGCGTGACATTGAGCTGTTCGATTGTGCCCATCTCCTTCTCCCTGACCAGATTGAGCGATGAGAGAAACAACCCGATGATGGTTACCAGGATCACCAATACGCCGGGCGCCATGTAATATTTGAAATTCAGCTCAGGATTGTACCAATAGGATGGGATCACTGAAACCTGTTGTGGTGGCGTAAATTTTGGAACACCCATCATCTCGGCCCTGATCTTCATGTTATAACTTCCTATAACCGTCTGAAGATATGCATTGGAGAGCTCTGCTGCCGAACCGTTGATCGCATCAACCAATATCTGAACGGAGGCCTCATCATTCCGTTTTAGGTCCTGTTCAAATCCATGCGGAAAGGTAACGACGACATCGGCCGTTCCCTTCAACAAAAGTTGATCAGTTTCGGCTGGAGACAGTTGTGCCCTGGTTAGATGAAAAAAGCTACTGGCTTCCAATTTCGATGTCAGGCGGGTAGAGGTCTCGCTCAAATCCAGATCGACTACCGTGATGTCCACCTTTTTAAGCTCCATCGTAGCGGCAAAAACCAATACCAGCATCTGAACCAGCGGCATGATGAAGATGATTGGCAACATCGCCTTGTTGCGAAAAACCTGGATAAATTCCTTTTGAAGAAGGTATAAGATCGTTCTCATTGGCTGTTATTCTAACCTTAATCTAAATTTTTTCACACTTAACCCAAGGAAAAACAGGGTCATCGCACACAATATCAATACATTCGGCCATATATAAGCGAATCCGTTCCCTTTGAGCATCACCTGCTTGAGGGCATCGATAAACCACCTGGGAGGCATAAAATTACTCAGGATCTGTAACGGTACCGGCATATTCTCAATAGGAAAGATGAAGCCCGATAACAGAATGGTGGGCAGCATCAGCGCAAATCCGGATATGAACAACGCTACCTGCTGACTGTTTGCCACCGTCGAAATCAGAATGCCCAGCGATAAGGCCATGGTAATGTAGAGGATGACCAAAAATGCCAGTACAAAGAGGCTTCCCCTGATGGGTACCCCAAACACTACATTTCCCAGAAAGACAACGACAAATGCGTCGATAAGGGAAAGCAACAGGTAGGGCGCCACCTTCCCGAGGATGATGTGCGAAGCTTTCAATGGGGATACGAGCAGAATCTCCATAGTACCCATCTCCTTCTCCCGTGCAATGGTAATGGAGGTCATCATCGCCGAGATCAGCATCAGGATCAGCGCCATGGTACCGGGAACATACATGAAGGCGCCCACCATGTTTTCGTTGTAGAGCATCCGCACCTCGCTTTTTATCTGAAGAGGAATGGTAAAACCGGCAAACTTCTTTTTGGTGTAATCCTGCACAATTCCGTTTGTGTAATTGAAAAGCATCTGTGCCGTATTGGGATCGGAGGCATCGGCAATAACCTGAATATTGGCCTTTCCTTCGCGTTCCAAATTTTCTGCAAAGCCTTTTTCAAAGACGATCACCTCTTTGACATCACCCTTCCTGAAAATCGGATCTATCTCATTATCCTGAATAAGATTGGCCTCCAGACGGAAATATCCTGACGATAGGATCTTGTTCTTGATCTCTCTTGTCACGTTGTCGTTTGAATGATCGAGGATGGCAATCCGGGCATCCTTGATCTCCGTCGTGATGACATACCCGAATAACATCAATTGGATGATGGGTATCCCAAACAGGATGACCATGGTGCGCGAGTCCCTGAATATATGGGTGAATTCCTTTTTGACAAATCCTAGTAATTGATCCATGCTGGTATATTTATACTTTTTATTAAGTGACTAAAGTGAACTAAAGTGACTAGAGTGACTAAAGTACTTTGCCATTTTCATCATCTGTTCGGAGTCCCCAACTTTATTAACTTTAGTTCACTTTAGTCACTTTAGTCACTCTTTATTTCTGGCAATCTTCAAAAACACCCCATCCATGCTATCGGCATGATATTGCTCTTTCAGCGCTAAAGGTGTGTCCAGCGCAACGATCTTTCCTTCCGACATGATCGCGACCCTGTTGCAATATTCCGCCTCATCCATGTAGTGGGTGGTGACAAATATGGTAATTCCCTGATGGGCAACCTCGTAAATCAAGTCCCAAAAAGTCCGGCGCGTCAACGGATCCACTCCCCCGGATGGTTCATCCAGAAAAACGACCGCCGGCTGGTGAAACAATGCCAAAGAGAAAGCCAGCTTCTGTTTCCATCCCAATGGCAATCCGGCAACCAACTTGTTGCGGCTCTCCTCCAGGTTTAACTTCTTCAATAGTTCATCAGTTTTTTTGATTCTCTCCTTCCGGGGAATGCCATAAATGCCGGCATAGAGCCTGAAGTTTTCGTATACGGTCAGATCCTCATACAACGAAAATTTCTGCGACATGTACCCAATGTTTCTCTTGATGGCTTCACGCTGGTGGTACCCATCAAAACCGGCAACTTTCAATGCTCCAGATGTTGGTTCAAGCAATCCGCAAAGCATCCTGATGGCGGTTGTCTTTCCCGCGCCGTTTGCACCCAGAAATCCAAAAATTTCTCCCTTGTTCACCTCAAAAGAGATATGATCAACGGCAGTGAAAGAGCCAAATTTCTTGACCAGCTCCTTAACTTGAATAATCGGCTTATTATCTGAAGTTATGACATCCATAGATTCAAGTTTAATTGACAATTGAAAGTTGACAATTGACAATGATGGGTTTCGGACATTTTATTTTTTTGAACCATAAAGATCTTTTGATGTTTTAACTATGCTTACCAACATGCGAACCAACTCTTTACATTCCTCCAATAAAGATGCATAGTTGACATCGGAGCCGTATTCGCTTTCCTTAATTAACATGAGCCAATATTCTGTTTCATGCGTATAAAATTTGATTTTTAAAGGTCGCATGGAATAGCCAAATTTTCATTTCCGGTTGTTGTGAAAATTCTCTCATGTCTATTTCATTAGCCTCTTTGAGCGCAATATTCATTTTATTGATAAAATCTGCTTTCGACTGAGCATGTTCTGCCTCTTTAATCAGTGCACCGATTGAGGTACCACTTCGTACCAATTGTTTTGAAAGGATAAATTCATGCTTCTCATGGATTAAGAAACTACCAACCTTAATCACATTCAATGCGAATTTAAACGACTTATCCATCACCACATTTTCTTTCATCTTACCAATCTTTATTTAATTTTCATTGTCAATTGTCCATTGTCAATTGTCCATTGCTTTGCATCAATTCCATAAATACATCTTCAATACTTGCATCTATTTTTTCGACCGAAATTCCCTGGTGCCCTTTATTGTTCAGGTATTCCTTCACACTTACCTCGTTGATATCTTTCTGGTTGGTGGTGATATGAATGGATTCCCCAAAAGAAAAAACCGAATCAATTCCATCCATATCTTTCAGCATTCCAACACATTCAAACCTTTGTGCAGTAGTCGCCACCTTCACCCCAAACAGCTTTTTGACGAAGCTTTTGGTGATATTTTTTGGTGTATCAATGGAGAGTATGGCGCCATTTTGCATCAGGGCAACCCTGTCGCACAAGTTGGCCTCATCCATGTAAGGGGTTGATACCAGGATGGTGATTCCCTGGTGGCGCAGGTTGTTAAGCATCTCCCAAAACTCCTTGCGGGATACGGCGTCCACTCCGGTAGTAGGTTCATCCAGAATAAGCACTTTGGGCGCGTGGATCAGGGAGCAGGAGAGCGCCAGCTTCTGTTTCATGCCACCGGATAGTTTTCCGGCAGGCCTGTTCTTGAAAGGCTCAATCTGGACATAAATATCTTTGATCAGGTGGTAATTGGCCGCGATGGTCCCTCCGAATACGGTGGCAAAAAACTGCAGGTTCTCTTCCACCGTCAGATCCTGGTAAAGGGAGAACCTTCCGGGCATGTAACCAACCATCTTCCTGATCTGGCGGAAATCGCGCACAACATCCAATCCATCCATGGTGGCAGAGCCTCTGTCCGGCAACAACAAAGTAACCAGGATGCGCATCAATGTCGTTTTTCCCGCGCCATCCGGTCCGATCAGGCCGAAGAGCTCTCCCTTTTCAACCTCCAGAGAGATTCCTTTCAGGGCTTTCAGCTCACCGTAACTCTTTTCTAAATTTGAAATTTTTATCATGGATTAATCAATCAAGAAACTTGATTTCGCCCGGCATTCCGATTTTCAGGGCGCCATCGTTGGCTACCTTTATTTTTACGGCATAAACCAGTTTGACCCTTTCAACTTTTGTCTGGATGATCTTGGGTGTAAATTCGGCTTCGGAAGAGATCCAGGAAACTGTGCCCTCAAGAGTTTTGTTTGTGGTCGCAGTGTCATCGATCAACACTTTTACTTTTTGTCCGATTTTCAGGTGCGGCAGTTGGTCTCCGCTCACGAATACCCTCAGGTTCAGGCTCGATACATCCGCGATACGGCAAAGGGATTGACCTTGTCCAACAAGTTCACCCGCCTTTTTGTAACGTTCCAACACCAATCCGTTGATGGGCGAAACAATCCGGCACCGGTTTAATTTGTCCTGCAACTGAGCCAACTGGGTATCCACTACCTCAGATTCGCCAGTAAGAACCGTTTCCTGTGACCGGGTGCTCTCCTTTTGTTTGGCGAGCAACTCCAGGTTACCTGTGATGTCATCCTTCTGTTTTTGAGTTGCGGCGCCATCTTTCAGCATGTTGTCAATACGGGCTTTGTCCACTTCAAAGTTTTTCTTTTGCTGCTCGACAACTGCCAGTTGCGATTTTACGCTCTGTTTCCTTGCCTGAATGGTTAGCTGTTGTGATTTCAGTTGAGAAATCTGAAGTAGTATAGGAACAGTATCAACCACAGCAATCTCTGCCCCTTTCGACAATGTCATTCCCTCTTCAAAGTTGCAGCTAAGCAATTTTCCGGCAATTTCGGAGGAGACGAGCTGATCATCCGCCTCAAAATTTCCAAAGGCATCTGAACCATTTTTCTGGTTGTTGCAGGAGATAATGGCCAGACCGATGATTAGGCCTATCAGAATTTGTAATTTATTGGTTCTCATTGTTTGTTTTTTAAACGATCTATTTCTTATTTCAATTTATTTCCTTTTACAATAATCATTTAGCAATTAGCTTATCTTTTCATCATTCGCACCTTCCGTCCGAATGGAGCCTATCTCTCTTTCGAAAATACTACCGCGGACGGTGTTTGTGCGACATTTATTTTCCCGGGGTTCCGCTGCGCTCCACCCCGGGCTACCAACATTACGCCGCTATGCGGCTAAACCCCGGATTTGCGAACCTTTTACCGTTTTTCCGTTTCATTTCTGCCACTGTTAGGAGTTCAGGTCACCCCTTCTCCCCTTCGACAAGCTCAGGGACCGGTTCTTTCATCTCATCTTCTCCTAGTCCCCAAGTCTTCTTCCGTCTTCTTCCGTCATCTCCGTCATCCTAGTCATCCCAGTCATCCTAGTCGTCCTAGTCGTCCCAGTCATCTCCGTCCTTCCCTCACGGCTTCCCCGCCAGGGTATTGTAATTGGCTATTGCCTGATACAACTGTACTTTATGGCTTCTTTTGTTGATCCGTGCTTGTGTCACAGCATTCAAATCGACAATGTAATCGGCCGAAGTAATGGTTCCGTTACCAAGTTGTGAAGCCGACTGTTTTGCAATATTTTCCCTCAGAACCACCAAATCTTCATCAATCTTCAGTAGTTGCTCGGCTTTTTTTATGGCCTCGTTGGCCCTGAAAAGTGCAATGGAGATGCTTTGGTCAAAAAGTGCACGCTGGCTCCCAATCATCTGTTTCTGGACTTCCAGAATTTCGCGGCTTCGGCCGGTCTGCTTCCAGTCGAGAATGTTCCACGAAACGCCCAATCCAACGAGGTAATAGGGGTCAAAGGTATTTTTCAGCATATTCAGGCCCGGACGGCCATAACCGGCCTGACCGAATCCAAAGACTTTGGGATTTCTGGCCCTTTGCAGCAATTGTGAATTTTGATCGATCTTATTTCCAAGCAGATCGAAGTATTTCAACTCCGGGCGGGTGATCAAATCACTTTTCTTGTTGACAACAGGCTCGGTTAGGGTCGTATTTTCGTTCAATATCTGATTGGTAATTATGCCCAATGCCCCCAATCCTGATAACCTTTCCGATCGAATTTCGCCAATTTGCTGGTCTGTCAACAATCTTTCAGCTTTCAGCAGATCCAGGTCCCGGGAGGTGACCATACCGTTTTTAAATGCCGATTCAAGTAGCTTGATCCGCTCGTCCAGCACCGAAAGTTTTAGCTTCATCACCGATTCATTCTCCGTCATCAGCAAAACGGCAAAATAGAGCTGATTGACCTTGTCGTTCAGGGCATACAACTCCACCTCCAGGTTCTGCCGGTCGGCCGCCAGACCGGACTTTTCGGCCAGGCTATTTGCAGTAGTTGCTCCACCATCATAAATAGTCTGTTTCAGGTCGAGATAGACTTTGTACTGATCTTTGGAGGGAGATGGGATGTTTATCCCAGGAATAGGGACACTCACCTTGGTCACCTCACTCTGGTATGTACCCTGACCATTCAAATTTATTTGGGGATTCCAGACCGTTCCGAAATTTTTCAGTTTAAGATCTGTAATTTGCTGTTGCCTTAGCGTATCTGAAAGCTTTGGATAATTCTCCCTGGCCAACCGGTAACACATTTCCAGATTAATGGAATTCACCTGGCCATATCCGATGACTGCGGAGAATAGCAATAGAATAATCAATGTTTTCTTCATTCTAATCTAAATATTGAGTAATTTTTTAACTCGTATTTCCCTATTAAGTAATCGTAACAATATAATATCATGCCATTCCCCCAAAAATTTCGACCTCCCCCAACCACTCCAAGGGAGGTGAGCAGTGCTCTGGCGTTGATTTGAACACAAATCTGAAGTCTCCCCTTGGGGGAGATTTAGAGGGGTCAAATCTTAAAAAATGAAGCATTATATTTCCTTTAACCTACTATTTATGCTTGTTACTAACGTTCAACTTTCAACGATTGCTTGACAAATGAAGTTATTACCGCCTTCCGCTCTTGCAGAAACTGATCATATTTTACCGGATCATTCCTGAACAGTTTCCTTTGAAACAAGGGTCTGCCAATGTACGGCATCACAATCATGCCAATCAAATTTGCAAAAAGATGCGGAAAAGAAATCGGCCGGATGTTTCCTTTGTTTACCTCAATTTCAATCATTGCTTCGATATGACTGAAGTCGAGCCCCTGGTCTGACATGAACCTGGAGAGCTGATCCGGATCACGGTTGATCTCCCTGATCACAAACTGGGGTAAAAAGGGATTTTTTGACATATAGGTATCATACTCCGCTACAATGGCTTCAATTTTCTCCAGAAATGGCTCATTCCCTTTAAAGATTTCAATCAAACCGGGTATCAGCTGACTCAATACCCCATAAAAGACATCATTGAAAAGTTGCTCCTTGGAATGAAAATAGTAATGCAGCAAGGCTTTGTTGATCCCCGCTTCATCTGCAATCTCCTGCATTCTCGCACCATCCATTCCTTTGCGGATAAAAACCTGCTGAGCAGCCTGAATAATCTTCTCTTTGGTGCTGTCCGGACACATATTCAAACTATTTTTTACAAATTTAACCATTTAGTTTAACCAAATGGTTAAATCTAAAAAATATTTTCATGCGGATTGCATTTTTTTTTATTGGTGTATCTTTGAGGTCAAGACTCCGGTATTAGGAAGTAATAAATATCGTATGCATTTTTCTTTAAGTCATACAAATTCAACACTTTCCTAATTTGTAATCTTTAATTTGTAATTTGTAATTTTCTATAACTGGAATGGAACCTAAAAAACAATTAACCGGGCTAACCGATGCTCAGATTGCAGAAAGCCGGAGAATTCATGGGGCAAACCTGCTAACTCCTCCCAAGAGGGATTCGGTATGGAAGCTGTTTATTGAGAAATTTGAAGATCCAATCATCCGGATATTGTTGATTGCCGCATTCTTATCGCTGGGTATTTCCTTTGTTCACCAGCAATTTGCTGAGACAATTGGTATTTTTTTCGCCATATTCCTGGCAACCGGTGTGGCTTTTTGGTTCGAACTTGATGCCAACAAGAAATTTGACCTGCTCAACAAAATCAATGACGAGACGCTCGTGAAGGTGATCCGTAACGGGAATATTTGCGAAGTGCCCAAATCGGCCATTGTTGTGGGGGACCTTGTTCTCCTCAACACCGGTGATGAGGTGCCTGCAGATGGCAGGTTGTTGGAAGCAGTCTCGCTTCAAATCAATGAATCATCCCTAACGGGGGAACCGGTGATCAACAAAACCACTCACGAAGCGGATTTTGACGAAGAGGCAACCTATCCGTCCAACATGGTTTACCGTGGCACGACAGTGGTAGATGGTCATGCCACGATTGAAATTACCGACGTTGGCGACCAAACAGAATATGGCAAAGTTGCCCGCGAGTCGACCAAAATGAGTGGAGAAGAGACTCCCCTGAACAAACAACTCGACAGTCTTGCCAAATTGATCGGGGTAATCGGGTTTTTGTTGGCCATTATGACCTTCCTGGCTTTGTTCATCAAAGGAATGCATACCGGAGATACCCATTTTACAACCATTCAGAAATTTTCTACAACCCTGGTGATTCTCTCAATGATGGTGGCCTTGGTCAAAGTCTGGATACCGATCGTTTACGATGGCATCGCCTTGTTCAAAACAGGTCCCAAAATCCCAAAATCGATCGATGAGGGTGGTTGGATCAGATGGATCCTGACAGGATTTGCGATCTTTTTGTTGTTGGCAGGAATATCCTATCCCTTTGGCATCAATCTCATCTCACCCGAAGCCTGGGTCGACCTGCCTACTGCCGGCAAGATTCTCTCCTATTTTATGGTTTCCGTCACCCTGATTGTAGTGGCAGTCCCCGAAGGATTGCCCATGAGTGTGACCCTCAGCCTGGCATTGAGCATGCGGCGCATGCTACAGTCGAACAACCTGGTCAGGAAGATGCACGCCTGTGAAACCATGGGGGCCACCACTGTTATATGCACAGACAAGACCGGCACACTTACGCAGAACAAGATGAAGGTTTTCCGGACCAACTTCTTTGCGCTCGAAGATCAGACCTTGTCCAATAATGAAATAAGCAACCAAATACGGATTGCCATTGCGGTGAATTCTACCGCTTATCTCGATTTTACCGATCCGGTAAACGTAAGTTCAATTGGTAACCCGACGGAGGCCGCACTTCTATTCTGGTTGCACGACCAGGGCACCAATTACCTTGAAGTCCGTAATGAGGCGACCATGATTGAGCAGCTCACCTTCTCGACAGAACGGAAATACATGGGTACCATTATCGAATCCCCGGAAGGGAAAAAGGTTCTCTTCGTCAAAGGCGCACCGGAGATTGTATTGAATCTCTGTCAATCTATCCGGCTAAAAGACAAAAATGTACCGGTTGCCAACTACAAAAATGAAATAGAAAGCCTGCTGACCGGCTACCAGGGTCAGGCCATGCGAACACTTGGGTTTGCCTACGAGGTCATTGAGGATGATCGTGAACGAATCGTCAACGGGAAGGTTGAAGCCTCCAATCTTCAATTTATTGGCATTGCAGCCATTTCCGATCCTGTCAGGGAGGATGTCCCGGGGGCAGTGGCCGAATGTTTGAATGCCGGTATTGATGTCAAGATTGTTACAGGCGATACACCGGGGACAGCCCGTGAAATTGGCCGTCAGATCGGGATATGGAAAGAGGAGGTTGGTGAAGAACAACTGATCACAGGCGTAGAATTTGCCTCCTTGTCAGATGAGGCGGCAGCCCTCCGTATCCGGAAGCTAACGATCATGTGCCGCGCCCGCCCCACCGACAAACAGCGGCTTGTTCAACTGTTGCAGCGGTCCGGATCTGTCGTGGCTGTAACAGGCGACGGCACCAACGACGCCCCGGCCCTGAATTTCGCCCATGTCGGACTGTCGATGGGATCAGGGACTTCAGTTGCCAAAGAGGCCAGTGATATCACCCTGCTCGACGACTCCTTCAAAAGCATTGCTACAGCCGTGATGTGGGGACGGTCTTTGTACCAAAACATTCAGCGGTTTATCCTCTTTCAGCTCACGATTAATGTAACGGCGCTGGTGATTGTCTTGCTGGGATCCATCTTTGGCCGGGAAATGCCACTGACAGTGACCCAAATGCTTTGGGTGAACCTCATCATGGACACCTTTGCCGCAGCTGCCCTTGCCTCCCTCCCCCCCAATAAAAAGGTGATGCAGCACAAACCAAGGAGAAATGAAGATTTCATTATCACCCGCCCGATGAGAATCTTTATTCTTGCCGTTGCCGCCATATTTGTTGTGTTTCTACTCTGGTTACTTTACTATTTAACCGATCCAGCGGTAGGCATTTCCCGTGAGAACCTTTCCAAATTCTTCACCCTGTTTGTCATGCTGCAATTCTGGAATCTCTTCAACGCCAAGGCATTCGCTTCAGGTCATTCGGCATTTTACCAACTGAACAAAAGTATCGGCTTTATCATCACGGTAGTTCTTATTCTTACCGGGCAGGTGCTTATTGTTACCTTCGGAGGTGATGTATTCCGGACGGTTCCAATATCGTTAAAAGATTGGATAATCATCGTTGGGGCTACATCCAGCGTTCTTTGGATCGGAGAAACAGTAAGACTATTTACCAAACTGACAGAAAGGAAAGGCTAAAGGAAGAACAAATTTAATTTGGGGTATGTGAATTTTGTAAAACATATCATTAATTGTGTAATACGCTCTTAATACAGTGGAACTATTTTTACATCGAAGAAACGTAAACAATAAAGTATTGCACAATGAAAAAAACAGATAACGGTAGAAAGGCTTTTCTATATTTCCTTTTATTTTTTATGCTTTTAAGCGTGGCTGGTTGCAGAAAAGAGATCGTTGTCGTGGTGGCAACTGGAGATCTTGTCGTGAATGCAAGAGATGGCGCCGGGACATCGTTGGTAGGACACACTGTTTACCTGTACAACAATCAGGCGGACTTTAACAACAATATCTATTCCCAATCAGCAACCACCGACAATAGTGGACAAGTCGTATTTCTAAACTTATATCCTGGTGTTTATTACGCTGACTGCGATTTTACAGGCATGTTGGGTCAAACAATCATAATTTCCGGAAGTGGATCTGTCTCCGCCGGATATGAAACGACCATTACCATAAGGCCTTAAATTTACGTTCGACTCCCAGACCTTGGTAGAGGGAATGTGAAAATTGGGAAATGAGTGGGGAATGGACTAGGACGACTGGGATGACTGGGATGACTGGGATGACTGAAAGAAGCTCCCTGAGCCTGTCGAAGGGTTCAGTAATCATGCACAATTTCCGGTCCCTGAGCTTGTCGAAGGGGCGAAGGGGCGACCTGAACTCCGAACTGTGGCAGCGATGAAACGGCGAAACAGGGAAACGGAGAAGATTATGGCGGTCTCTGAGCGGAGCCACAGGGGAAACAATGAAACGGTGAAAGGGGGAATGCTAATCCAGGGGTTTTACCGCGAAGCGGTTAAATGTGATAGCCCGGGGTGAAGCGAAGCGGAACCCTGGGTAGATGAATGTCGTATGACTGCCGTCCGCGGTGGCATGTAGTGAAATGAGATTGGATCGGTTCGGACGGAAAGCGAAACCGATGATTAGAGAAAAACGTCGAAGGGCTCAGAGCGTCTCTCCCGACAAGTCGGACAAGTAGTGCTCCTCCGTGTATCTCTGTGGAATAAAATTATGAAAAGAGTCTAGACGGTTGTATCCGAAATTCCATTGTCCGACATTCGCTGTTCCTGCCGAAATGTCTATATTTGCCGCATGAATTTTTTGCTAAAATTTATTTTTGTATCACTGATGTTGCTTGGAGGGCTGATCTCAAGCGGCCAGCAGATGGGCGGCATGAACCGGAATATGGGAGGTCAGCGTTCTTCCTCCTCCGGCCAGAAAATGCAAAAAGGATCAAAAGTTGCCAAAGGGTCCAAAGATTCAATTGTATTCAAGATGCATGAATACCTCCTGATTGAAGATCTTACCAGGATCAAAGAGGTGAAAGTTGATACCTCTATCATCGATTTCCATATTTACAATCCCATATACAAAAATTCACTGTCGGTCCAAAATCTCGGAAACATTGGGGCATCTTACCAATCCACTGATTTTTTTCAAAGAAAGACTCCTGAAAAAGATTTCCTTTTCCAGCGTAACTATTTAGATTACGGTTCATGGCCAGAAGGCATCAAATTCTACAATGTCACGAAACCTTATACTTTGCTTACCTATGGTCAGTGGTTTGCCAATAAGCCGAAAGGGGAAACAATCCTTAAAGTGCTGCACACGCAAAACATCAACAAATACATCAATTTTGGAATCTATTACAACTCCATCGGATCGCAGGGCAAATACCTGAACCAGGAGGCCAAAGACCGCAGCGTTGGACTCTTCACCAGTGGTAATTTCGATCGGTACGATTATTGGTTTTCTTTAGGGAAGAACAGATTTGAAAATCAGGAGAATGGTGGCCTACCGAATCCAAAAGACATTGAAAACCCTGATATCAAGCCCGAAAACATCTCCGTCTGGCTCACGGATGTAAAGTCCATCAACAACAATATTTTTGGAACACTGACCCATCAGTTCAAAATCGGTACCTGGAAAGAGGTAAAAGATGAGAAGAAAAAGGAGGTCTATAGCGTGTTCATCCCAAGGGTTGCCCTTACCCATGTACTGGATATTCAAAAATCTACCCGTCTTTACACTGAAGCGGAACCCAATCCATCCTACACCTACACGACAGATCAGGGCACGGTCTATTTTTATGGCAAAGACAATGTGCCCTATATCAACAAAGTAACGGGAACGGCTACGGCTCCAGGTACAATTGACAGAGCTGGTCAGACGGTCATTTCGAACCGCTTTGTGCTCAAATTCATGGAGGCGCCCGATCGAAAATATACTTTTGGCAAACAGGTTTTTATCTCAAACGACCTGGTTAATCTCTATCTTCCACAACAAGATCTTGTGGCCGACAGTGTTGGGGTGATGCATCCCCCATTGGGATTAACCCAATCGCGCAACTATTCAAATACTTACATCGGCGGATCAGCTTTCCGTACCGATGGTCGGTTCTGGAGTTGGACCGTAGCCGGAAAGTCCTATATCCAGGGTCGCAATGCCCTGGATTACGACCTCTCTGGTTCCATCGAAAAGCCGCTGAGGGCCAAAAAGGACACCTCCTTTATCAGGATTTTTGCCAACATGGCAAACCGTACCCCCAATTATTTTTTGGAACACTATTACTCCAATCATTACAAATGGGAGAATTCTTTCGACAAGACCTACACCTTAAGGATCGGGGCTAATTTGGACAAACCGGGATGGCGCCTCAAGGCCGCAGTAAATTACAGCATCATCAACAAATACATCTTCTTCAACGAAAAAGCCTTGCCGGAGCAGGCAAAATCTGAATTCTCAGTGGTCTCGGCCATGGTGAACAAGGATTTTAAGTTCGGCGGACTGAACATTCGGAACTGGGTGGTTCTTCAGCATACTACGACAGATCTGTACCTTGCCTTACCTAAAGTCTCTGTTCGAAATTCTACCTATTACGAAGGCATGTATGCAAAAGTCCTGCACTTTCAATTTGGATTGGACACCCGATACGAAACCTCCTATTATGCTGATCAATACGCACCGGCAACGGGCATGTTTTACCGTCAGACCAAAGATAAAATTGGCGATTATGCCTGGGTCGACCTGTTTATCAACCTCAAAATCAAACGAACAGCCTTCTACCTGAAATACACCAACCTAGCTACACAGTATGTTAAGGGAGGCTTTTACACTTCACCCGGTTACCCTGCCCCCGTAGCCACAATGTTGTTCGGATTATCCTGGTCATTTTACAACTGATTTTCATCAAAGAAAATATCCATAAACTCGGCAAGCATCATGGCCGTTGCACCCCATATAAAGTTGCCATTGATCTCGTATCCCGGAACTTTGATCCGACCAGTTCGGGTATCCATCTCCCTTTCACACTTGTTCTTTGAATCAGCCAAATCTTCGAGGGAGACAAAAATAATCTCGTCCACTTCAGAGGAGTCGATCCCTGTTTCAGCAAATTCATTCAACCAACCCACGACCGGGGAGATCAGAAAATCGCTGATCTGCACATAAACGGGGCTAAGTTGACCCAAAACTTCAACGTTATTGGCATCAATACCAATCTCCTCCTGAGTTTCCCGCAAGGCTGTCTGTATAAGATCGGCATCCTCCTTTTCCCTTTTACCGCCTGGAAACGCAATCTGACCTGCATGATTTTTCATGGTGGATGGTCTTCTGATCAGACACATGTGGATCTTGCCTTTTACCGGAAAGAGAAGAATCATGACAGCGCTATCATGGTAATTGATCTGTTCGGAAGGAAACATCAGCGCTCTCCCGGGAGGGAGCATTTTGACATGCGAGACATGCCCAGGCAACAGATTTTCCAACTGCTTCTTAAACTTTTTGATCCGGATGTCGTGCGACAGGTTCAAGGCCATCAATCGATTTAATATTCTAAATTTTGTGTTGCGTCTTTGTAATTGACAATGGAAAATTGAAAATTGAAAATTAGAAACCAATGTCGATTAGCTGCCTAACATTTCGAGTATCCTTTATGCATTGTCAATTGTCCATTGTCAACTTTCAATTGTTCAATAATCCATCCTGGAACGGATATCCCTCACATTTAACTGAAGATACGTCTTGTCGCGGTACTGGTTCTCGGTTACTGAATAGCAAATATCGAAAGGAAGGGACTGCTTGATCATGTCGAAATGGTTGGACAACGAAAAACCGATCCCGGAAAACCGCGACGATGAACGGTTGGCCTCCATTAGGTCCAGTTTCACATGGTCGTTATTTTTCCCCACCAACTTACTGGTTCCATAATCCATCACATCCTCGGTTAGGAAAACCGGGGTCATGTTGTGCGGTCCAAAGGGTTCAAACTGTTTCAACAGCCTGATAAATTTTGGGGTAAGGTCTGACAATGAAATCTTGGCATCCAGGTCAATGGTCTGCTGCATCTGATCAAATGAGATAGAGTCCCTTACCACCTGTTCAAACCTTCTGGAGAACTCGGCTACGTTTTCGAGTTTCATCGAGAGACCGGCTGCATACATGTGCCCGCCATACGACTCCAGCAAATCGGCACATTGACCAATGGCTTCATACAAATCGAACTCTCCGACAGACCGAGCCGATCCGGTCGCTATGCCGTTGGATTCGGTCAACACAACGGTTGGTCGGTAGTAATGTTCTGTCAGTCTGGATGCTACAATACCAACAACTCCTTTGTGCCAGTCGCGGTTGTAGATAACCGTCGATTTACGTCCTTCATAAAATTGACTTTGCGAGATCATCTCAAGAGCCTCCTGGGTGATGTCACGATCGAGGGTCTTGCGTATTTCATTGTAGGCATTTATCTCAATACCAAGCTCTTCCAGTTCAGAACTATCTTCGGCCAATAGAATCCGCACAGATTTTTTCCCATGTTCGATCCGTCCCGAAGCGTTCAAGCGCGGGCCAATTTTGAATACAATATCCTGCACCTTTATCTCGCCGACAATTCCTGAGTAGGTAATCAAAGTTTTAAGTCCGGTGGATGGATTGGAATTTAGTTTAATAAGCCCAAAATAGGCGAGAACGCGATTCTCCCCCGTCAACGGAACGATATCTGAAGCTATGCTGACAACGACCAGGTCAAGCAGGTCGTAGGCAATATCCTGTGGCAGGTCGTGCTTCATGCAATAGGCCTGAATGAGTTTAAACCCCACTCCACATCCCGACAACTCTTTGTAGGGATAATTGCATCCGGGTTGCTTGGGATCAAGAACGGCAACTGCATCAGGAACCTTTTCGTCAGGATTATGGTGGTCGCAAATGATGAAGTCAATGCCAAGGTCTTTGGCGTATGCAATTTTTTCGACTGCCTTGATACCACAGTCAAGGACTACAATCAAAGAGATATTTCTGGATGCGGCGTAATCAATCCCGATAAAGGATATTCCATACCCTTCCATGTAGCGGTCGGGCACATAATATTCGATTTCACTGATCCGCTTGGACAAAAAGGTGTACATCAAGGCCACTGAGGTTGTGCCGTCTACATCGTAATCCCCGTAAACCATCACTTTTTCTTTGTTCTCGATAGCCCTCTCCAGTCTTTCAACGGCCTTGTCCATGTCCTTCATTAAAAACGGATCGTGAAGGTCGCTAAGTTTGGGACGGAAAAAAGTTTTGGCCGCGGCAAAAGTCTTTATTCCACGCTGAACGAGCAGATTGGCAATAGCCATGTCTACGTTCAGCGCAGCCGAAAGCTGCTTTATATCGTTACTATCAGCTTGTTCCTTCAGTTTCCAGATTTTTTGCATCGCCCTCTCTTCTCCCGGCAGGTTTTATGAATTATTTCCCAAATATACCTTTTTGACGCTTAGCGACCAAGACAAAAAAAAAAGCATATCTTTTCTTATCTTTGCAGCTGATTTTTTTCATAAAAAATAGGATCATTCATTAAAGATGAGCAATTTAGATTTAAGTGAGCAGGAGTTAATCCGACGAAATTCCTTGC
>JALOCD010000044.1 GCA_023228025.1 Prolixibacteraceae bacterium
GTGAACCCAGAAAGATGAAACCAAAACGACCTTACTCGATGAACTACAAACGATTATAAATAAACGTTAACTAAACGACATTGAATTACAAATTACGGATGATTTAATTATTTCCTCCCATTTTCACATTTCTAATCAGCTAATCATCTCATCATCACATCACCACATCAATGCTTAATCCGATCCTTAAACACCTTCTCGAATTTCTCTAATTTGGGTTGAATCACCATCCGGCAATAGGGTTCGCTTTTGTGCAGCCTGTAATACTCCTGATGATAATCTTCTGCTACATAAAATTTAGTCTCCGGCTCTACTTTGGTAACAATCAAATTGTCGAATACTTTGGCCTTGCTGAGTGCATTGATCAGTGTCAGGGCAACTTCCCGTTGTTGCTTATTGTGGAAGAAAATAACAGAACGATATTGGGTACCCACATCCGCACCTTGTCTGTTTAGTGTGGTGGGATCATGTACGGTAAAGAACACTTTCAAGATTTCTTCACAGGATGTTTGGTGCGGATCATAAACAATCTGAACAACCTCCGCGTGACCGGTCTCCCCACTGCAAACTTCCCGGTAGGATGGATGTGCTAAATGACCTCCGGCGTAGCCTGAAGTCACCTTCTCAACTCCTTTTAAACTCTTGTAAATGGCCTCGATGCACCAAAAACATCCTCCTCCCAGGGTAATTGTATCTTTTTCGGCCACATTGGTTGTGGCCTTAACTGCATCCGGTTCAAATTCAAGGGCGACAGAATTCATGCAATATCGCTTCCCGGTAGGTTCCGGTCCATCGTTGAAAAGGTGCCCCAAATGGCCACCACAACGACCACACAACGCTTCGGTCCTGTGCATTCCGTAACTGTTGTCTTCGTGGAAGGTAACACTGGTAGGATCAATTTGCTCGAAGAAACTTGGCCATCCGCATTCACTGGCAAATTTAGCATCCGACCGGAACAACTTTAATCCGCATGCGGCACAATAGTAGGTTCCTTTTCCTGTAAAATCCCAATATTTTCCGGTAAAAGAGCGCTCGGTTGCCTTGTGACGGGAAACTTCATACAAATCACGCGGAAGCACCCGCTTCCACTCAGCATCGGAGACATTCAATTTAGTCCGGTCTGTGCGCGAATAATATGGATTACCCGGTTTTTTGTCGCTTGCATTGTCCATTTTGTTTTGCTTTAAAGTGTTTGCCTTCGTACCCATCCCCGGTTGTGATGGGAATGATTCAGATGAAAAACCGTTGCCAGTATGCAAGAGAACTTGAACCAGCAATAAAACCATTGATTGAAAAAAAAGTCTTCTGCTCATAATGTCTGTTGACGATATGAACTGTTTACGAAGAAACCTATGTCGGGTTTTAAAACCTCAACTTCTTTGTGATTTTTTAACGGAGGGAAGAGGATTTGAGTTCTTTCTGATAAGCCTTTTCCTGCCACAACTTGTCCCGATTTTTCGGGAAAGATACCAAGGCACCAAGGCTCACCAAGCGCTATGTGACTTATATTTAATCCTTTGTGAACCTTGGTGATTTTGTGACTTAGTGGCTTTCTTTATTTTTTGGCTTTTCTGAGTTGACTCAAGATTCTAGAAATGAAGAAATCGTCTCTTCTTCGTTCCTTGCTTGAAAAGGACAATGTCGGCCTTTTCACTGGTAATCAAACAGCCCGTACTGATTTTATCAAACCAGGGAAGAATTTTTTGCGTAAAACTTTCGATTTTGGATGCTTCATCAACAATCTCAATTACCACTGGCAATTTCTCGGTGATCTCCCAAAATCTCGTAGACCGTACTACGCTGCTTGATCCAAATCCCATGACCCCTTTTAGTACGGTAGCACCGGTTAAACCATATCGCTTGGCAGCAAAAACAAGGGTTTCATACAACAAGGTATGTTTAAATTTATCGGTCGAGCTGACATAAATCCTTAACCTTCGGGCATCTGAATTTGTCTCCATAACTAGAGTAATTTAGTGAGTGCATTTCCAAAAAACACAGCTACCAATCCCAGAAAAACGCTCAATCCGGTGTAAAGGGCGAAATAGAAAAAATTCCCATCCCGCAGCAAGGTCATATTCTCATTGGCAAAAGTAGAGAAGGTAGTGAATCCTCCACAGAATCCAACCGTCAGAAAAATCCGCCATTCATCGGAGAGTATATTTGTTCTTTCAGATATGCCGAAAATCAATCCGATCATTAAACAGCCCAACAAATTTACCGCCATGGTCCCATACGGGAATGACGATGCAAAACTGTTTTGCACTGCTCTTGCGGTAAGATATCTCGCAATTCCACCGATGAAACTACCGGAACCTATGATAAACAATGTCTTAAGCATGCACGAAGATAGGAAAAAAGTTGTGAGTTATGAGTTATGAGTTATGAGATATGAGATATGAGATATAAGAAAATGTGAAAATTGGGAAATTGGTAAATGTGAAAATTCATGGTAGACAGGATTAGCTCTGTCATCTTTAATCTGTAATTTTTAATTTGTAATTTTTCAGTCCCTATATCTCTCAGTTCACTTTCGGCATATTTTCCACCAACCTTAGAAACAGTTCCATCCCTTTTCTTTTGGAGTCGTCGAGGTGGTAAAAAATATTCTCTTTGAAATATTCTTCGAAAGGATAATCAGGATATTTCTGAAGATATTCTGTAATCACTTCAGGAATATGCACAATTCCATCCTCAAGGGCCTCCTCAAATTTCAGTACAAAATCCCGATCGATCGGTCTGTTGGCCACCCAGCAGGCAAAGACGAAATCAAGTCCGGTGTGGGCTTTCCAGGCTTCCCCAAGATCATATACATAAGGAAATTTTGTTTCTGCTTCAAAAACCCGGTCTCCAATGATCACTCCCGCCGTTGTTCCTTTGATATCCTCCTGAATGTAATTGACTCCACTGTTTAGCCAGTGAGGGGAAATTTTCCAATAATCCCTTGCCAGGATCCTAATCAGTTGAACAGAGGTTCTTGATTGATAATCCAATAATATAGATTCAATTTGATCAATAGGAACCATACTGACCAGAACCACAGTTCTCACCCTACCGGAACAAGCAATGCAATAATCTGTTACAATGTTAGCGCCCTGAACCGAAGCAATCTCGGCAACAGGAATAATGCCTATATCCACCGCTCCAGATTTTAACTTATCGGCACAAACAGAAGGGACGTCCAGGGAAAGCTCGACAGAGTCCAAAATAACAGAACGTTGAAGTCCGTAAAGGAACGGCTTGGTATTCAGATAGGTAATGGCAGATATCTTTATTTTGCGCATGATTTCGCTTTGCTACTATATTGAAGACATAACGAACTTACACAGAGTGATTTGTCTCTATTTATTAAAAATTATACATGAATGTTCATTTCAGCAATAAGCAAATTGAATTGAGGAAGAAGGAGTTTCACAGAGAGAAAAATCGCTTGCGATTTTTAAGCTCAGTGAACTCTGTGTGTTTCCTCCAAAATGCAAGCAGTGGCAAGAATAATAATACAAGTTGAATCTCCCCCAAATAGAAAATTATTCTCTGTGTAAAAATTTTAACAGCTTCTTTGGCGTACAAATTTACAAAAATTTGGGAGCGGATTTTTCGTTTTTGTGGTCAAAAATTGAACTTCCATTACACCGGGGAAAATGTTACTTTTGCAATTGAATCGTAAAAAGTTTTCTGATGGAATTGCAGATGTTAACAGCCATCTCGCCTGTCGACGGACGTTACCGTGACAAAGTAGCCGAGCTTGGTGATTATTTTTCGGAATTCGCGCTGATAAAATACAGGCTTTTCGTTGAAGTTGAATACTTTATAGCCTTAACAGAGATTCCGCTTCCCCAATTGGTCAACTTCCCGGAACAAACAAAAACAGGACTCCGGAATCTGTACCATCAATTTTCCCTCGAAGATGCGGGCCGCATCAAGGAGATTGAAAAAATCACCAACCATGATGTAAAGGCAGTCGAATATTTTTTGAAGGAAGAATTTGATAAGTTGGGATTGAGCCCATTCAAGGAATTTATCCATTTTGGCCTTACTTCCCAGGACATTAACAACACTGCTGTTCCATGCTCCATCCAGGATGCTATCGGAGAAGTATATCTTCCGGCGATGAAGGAGTTGGTAGCTAAGTTGGTTGAGCTTTCCGAACGTTGGAGCAATATCCCCATGCTGGCCAAAACCCATGGGCAACCTGCTTCGCCAACCATTTTAGGAAAGGAGATAAAAGTTTTCATCGAGCGACTTGAAGTTCAACTTAATCAATTGGTAACCATCCCTTGCTATGCCAAGTTTGGCGGAGCTACCGGAAATTTCAATGCACACCAGGTGGCCTATCCATCGGTCGATTGGGTCGGATTTTCGAACCGTTTTGTCTCCGGTGCACTGAAACTGGAACGGTCGCAAACAACCACTCAGATAGCCCATTACGACAATTATGCGGCCATTTTTGATTGTTTGAAAAGGATCAACACCATTCTCATCGATCTCGACAGGGATTTCTGGAGCTATGTCTCCATGAACTACTTCAAACAGCAGATCAAAAAGGGAGAGATTGGATCTTCGGCCATGCCGCACAAGGTAAACCCAATCGATTTTGAAAATTCAGAGGGAAATCTGGGTGTAGCCAATGCGCTGTTTGAGCATCTTTCGGCCAAACTGCCCATCTCAAGACTTCAGCGCGACCTGACCGATTCGACCGTGTTGCGTAATGTTGGTGTGCCCTTTGCTCATACCTTGTTATCCATTAAATCGACCATGAAAGGCCTTGGTAAGTTGCTTCTCAATGAAGAGGCCATTAACCGTGACCTGGAGGATAACTGGAGTGTTGTGGCCGAGGCTATTCAGACCATTCTTCGTCGCGAAGCCTATCCAAATCCTTATGAAGCATTAAAAGATCTGACCCGTGTCAACCGCAAAATTGACCAAACGGTCTTCCATGAATTCATCGATCGCCTGGATGTCCCGAACGAAATCAAAGAGGAGCTGAGAAAAATTACACCTCAAAACTACACCGGCGTAGTCTCCTAAACAATAAAACACACAGAGTGAAAGGTCTTTACCATTTATTAAAGCGGTTTCTTCCTCCATACAAAGGTTATGTGATCATGAACGTCATATTCAACCTTTTGGGCGCCATCTTTGGGGCATTTCAATTTGCAACACTGGCACCCGTTTTGGGTGTTTTATTTGGAACCCAACAAAGTGTGGCCAAACCGGAATCCTGGAGTTTTTCTGTTGAGAGCGTAATTAACAATGTTCTTTACCTGATCAGCAACATGATTGAGACCAGTGGTAAAGAGATGGTATTGATTTACCTGGGGATCTTCATGATCGTCATGGTCATTTTAAAGGTTGGCTTTACCTACATGGCCTCTTTTGTGATGGTTCCATTAAGGAATGGTGTGGTTTGCGACATCCGTAACCAGATCTACAACAAAATTCTCTCATTGCCGCTTGGATTCTTTTCCGAGGAACGAAAAGGCGATATCATTGCCCGTACTACCGGGGATGTGCAAGAGGTGGACAACTCCATATTCAACTCAATTGAAATGATGTTCAAGGATCCGATGATCATCATCATTTCACTGTGTGCCATGATCTATATGTCATGGTCTTTGACGCTCTTTGTTTTTCTCATGTTACCGGTTGTTGGTTACCTTATCGGGAAAGTTGGAAAGAGTCTGAAAAAACCCTCCATGCGCGGACAGAACAAAATGGGTGAGCTACTCTCGACCATTGAGGAATCTCTCTCGGGACTGCGTATTATCAAGGCATTCAATGCCGAAAAGAAAATGAAGGGAGTTTTCGCCAGACAGAACACCGAATATTACCACATCATGAACAAACTGATGTGGCGCCGTTACCTGGCCCACCCTATGAGTGAATTACTGGGAACCATGGTAATCGTTGTGGTTTTGTGGTATGGTGGCCGTCTGGTTTTGAGCAACACCAGTGATCTGACACCTCAGGCATTCATTACATATCTTACATTCTTTTATAGTATCATTAATCCGGCCAAATCTTTCTCTACTGCCTTGTATTCGGTTCAAAAAGGTTTGGCATCGATGCAAAGAATTGATATGATCCTGCTTGCAGAAAACAACATCGTCAACAAACCGGATGCTATCGCGGTGAAAGAGTTCAATAAAAATATTGAGTACCGAAATGTCGGTTTCAGATACATAGAGGACGAGGTGCTCAAAAATGTCTCCTTAACCATTGAAAAGGGAAAAACTATAGCGTTGGTTGGACAGTCTGGTTCCGGAAAATCAACCTTTGTCGACCTGCTCCCGCGCTTCTGGGATCTTCAATCGGGGAGCATACTGGTCGACGGCATCGATATCCGGGATTACAAAATCGCCGATCTGCGCGGCCTGATGGGCAATGTAAACCAGGATCCAATACTGTTCAATGACACCTTTTACAACAACATCTCCTTTGGCGTGGAAACTGCCACAATGGAGGAGGTAATTGCCGCAGCCAAAGTAGCCAACGCACACGAATTTATCACGACCTCTCCGGATGGTTACCTTACAAACATTGGCGACAGGGGGGGCAAACTTTCCGGGGGGCAGCGACAGCGAATCTCTATTGCTCGGGCCGTACTCAAAAATCCGCCCATTCTGATTTTGGACGAAGCAACCTCCGCATTGGATACCGAGTCCGAAAAACTGGTTCAGGAGGCTCTTGAAAACCTGATGAAGAACCGTACCTCAATCGTTATCGCGCACCGGCTTTCCACCATTAAAAAAGCGGATCTTATTTGTGTGTTTCATGAAGGAGAGATCGTCGAACGCGGAACGCATGATGAGTTGCTGGCCATCAAAGGAATTTACAAAAAACTTCATTCCATGCAGAATCTTTAAATTCAGTCATATAACCACAAAAAAAAGGGAGCTGCTGCTCCCTTTTTTTTGTTAGGTGGTCATCGTTACTGTACAGCATCTGTCAATTCGCTGCCAGCTTTGAATTTAACGACTTTTTTACCAGCGATTTTAATGGTTGCACCGGTTTGAGGGTTACGGCCTGTACGTGCAGGACGGTCAGAAACTGAGAAAGATCCAAATCCGACCAGAGCCAGACGATCGCCTTGTTTTAAGGCTTCAGTTGTTGTTTTAACAAAAGCTTCGATGGCTTTTTTTGCATCAGCTTTGGTCATTCCTGCTTCTGCAGCGACGGCGTCAATTAATTGCGCTTTGTTCATAACTAATAAGGATAATAAATGGTTAATAATTTAGATTTTCCAGAAAGATATTGCGTTTATCAGTTCAAATCACCAGATTATTAGAAAATTATAATCAACACAATTTCTTCAGGGAGAACCCACATTTGGCCAGATTTAAATAAAAATGATTCAAATGGTTTACTCCGACTAATTTCAACACAATTTTCTAAATATCAAAATTTTCACACACTTTTTATCCTAAAAACGGAAGATTATTTTTTTTTAGATTTTTTTGCCGAATGGAAAAAAGGTTTACTTTTGCAGACGCAAACCAGGAGAGATGGCAGAGTGGTCGATTGCGGCGGTCTTGAAAACCGTTGTACCGTGAGGTACCGGGGGTTCGAATCCCTCTCTCTCCGCAGATACGGGTGTAGCTCAGTCGGTAGAGCACTGGTCTCCAAAACCAGGTGTCGGGCGTTCGAGTCGCTCCTCCCGTGCCATTTCTCCCCCTCGCACTAAATCTCCATTTTTGCTTTTTTTGATCTTTCAGAAGTGGCTTTCCCCTGACAAAAAGGATAAAGGATAAAGGACAAAGGATAAAGTAAGAGACATACAATCAACACCTTGCAGTCTTCTTTATTTTATATCCCATGTCTCCTCTCTTATGTCTTTTGTCTGCTGAATCTTGTCCTTTTAATCCCCTCACTTTTCACCATGGTGCCTGTTTCCCCTTGTCAAAATTTCAGTAGAAAATAGTGGAAGGACAATTCCTTGCGACAAGAAACTGCCATATAGTCAGCCTTGGCCTATTGGCACAGGCTTTGATCAAACCTGTTGTCACATGAAATCTTTAACTTAAAATAGTATTGAATATGAAAGGAAAAATAGGGGTTACCAGTGAAAACCTTTTCCCAATTATTAAGAAATTTCTCTATTCTGATCACGATATTTTTCTTCGTGAGATCGTTTCCAACGCTGTAGATGCCTCTCAAAAACTCAAAACATTGGCTTCTGCAGGCAAATACAGTGAACAAATCGATACTTTGAGCGTCAAAATTTCCATCGACAAGGCACAAAAAACGCTTACGGTGTCGGATAACGGCATTGGAATGACTTCTGACGAAGTTGAAAAGTACATTAACCAGATCGCCTTTTCCGGAGCAGATGAGTTTCTGAAAAAATACAAGAACGATGCCAATGCCATCATCGGACATTTTGGTTTGGGATTCTACTCATCTTTTATGGTTTCAGAAGAGGTGGAGATTATTTCAAAATCTTACAAGAAAAATTCAAAAGCTGTTCGTTGGGTTTGCGATGGTTCTCCTGAATTTATGATGGAGGAGACAGAAAAAGAGAGCGTGGGTACGGATATTATCATGCATCTTAATTCTGATTCATTGGAATTTTTGGAAGAAAACAGGATTACAGAATTGCTAAATAAATATTGCAAGTTTCTTCCTGTTCCAGTTCTTTTCGGCAAGAAGAAGGAGTGGAAAGATGGTAAATATGAAGATACCGAAACCGACAACCAAATCAATGATGTAGCTCCAGCCTGGACCAAAAAACCGGTCGACCTGAAAGAGGAGGATTATACCAATTTTTATCATCAGCTTTATCCGATGGCCGATGAGCCGTTGTTCAACATACACCTGAATGTTGATTATCCTTTCAACCTAACGGGAATTCTCTATTTCCCAAAGTTGAAAAACAACTTTGAAGTCCAAAAAAATAAGATTCAGCTCTACAGCAACCAGGTTTTTGTAACCGACTCGGTCGAAGGTATCGTCCCTGAATTTTTGACTTTGCTCCATGGAGTCCTCGATTCACCAGATATTCCGTTGAATGTTTCGCGTTCTTACCTTCAGAACGACTCCAATGTTAAGAAGATCAGCAGCCATATCACCAAAAAAGTAGCGGACCGTCTTCAGGACATTTTTAAAGAGAAGCGGGCAGAACTGGAAGAGAAATGGAACGATTTGAAACTGTTTATCGAATATGGTATGCTTACCGATGAGAAGTTCTACGAGAAAGCGTTGAAATTCTTCTTCTTCACAAATACCGAAAACAAACTCTTTACCTGGGATGAATACAAATCCCTTATTGAAGGGAACCAAACCGACAAGAACAAGAAGTTGGTTTATCTTTATGCCACCAATGCGGAAGCACAGTTTAGCTTTATCGAAGCAGCCAAAAGCAAGGGTTATGATGTTTTGTTGATGGACGATGTACTGGCCACTCCCCTTCTGAACCATTTTGAGCAAAAATATCCCGAATCCCATTTTGTGAGGGTAGATGCGGATGTAGTTGAGAAGCTGATTGCAAAAGATGACCTTGATCAACCAGTACTGACGGCAGATGAGAAGAATGAATTGAGCCCTATATTCCAGGCTGTGATCCCAAAAGAACGCGGACAGTTCATCGTTGATTTCCAAAATTTGGGAGAGACAGGTTCTCCAATGGTGATCACACAAAATGAATTCATGCGCCGCATGAAGGACATGTCCAAAATGCAGGCCGGCATGAGTTTCTATGGCGAAATGCCAGACAGTTATAACCTTGTCGTGAACCTTTCACATCCATTGGTAAAAAAAGTAGTAGCCGAAAAAGAGTCGCAGCTCAGCAGCGAACTCACCAAACTCCGTGGTGAATTGTCCAAATTAAATGATCAGAAAGGCTCCCTGGAAAAACTGAAAGAGGGCAAAAAAGAAGAGGAGGTACCACAGGAAGAGAAGGACCTGTTGAATGAAACCAGAGACAATATCTCCAAAATTGAAGCCGAAAGACGCGAAAAGCTGGAGCAATTTGGCACCTCCAATCCTTTGGCCAATCAATTGGTCGACCTCGCCTTCCTTGCCAACAACATGCTGAAGGGCGAAGCGCTGGCAAACTTTGTCAAACGCAGTATCGAACTGATTAAATAATAGTTACGATCCATTTCTAATAATTCTCACCCCGTCACTCTGAGTGAAGGGGTGAGAATTTTATTTTAACAAATGAAAATGTGCCAGACCTCCTTCCGATGTCTCCTTATAGATGGATGGCAAATCATGTCCGGTCTGGGCCATGGTCCGGACTATCTTATCAAAACTGATCATGTGCCGGCCATCCGAAAGCATCGAATAGTTATTGTGGTTGATGGCACGGGCAGCAGCAAAGGCATTTCGTTCGATGCAGGGCACCTGTACCAAACCGGCAACAGGATCGCAGGTTAGACCAAGGTGATGCTCCAGTCCCATTTCGGCAGCATATTCGACCTGAAAAATACTTCCCCCGCTCATCTGGGTGGCAGCTGCAGAGGCCATGGCGCAAGCTGTTCCAACCTCCCCCTGACAACCCACTTCCGCTCCTGAAATGGAGGCATTGGTTTTTACGATGTTCCCAACAAGTCCGGCTGTTGCCAATGCTTTCAATATTTTCTTGTCCGACATTTTGTAAAACTTGCTGGAATATTTCAGTACCGAAGGCATCACTCCGCACGCCCCACAGGTCGGAGCTGTCACAATCAGTCCACCTGCGGCATTCTCCTCAGAAACTGCCAGTGCATAGGCGTAGATCATCCCCCGCTTTTTAATATCCGGCTCAAAATACCTGGTCTTTTCGTAATAGGCGCAAGCCTTTCTCGGATAGTTGAGAATCCCCGGAAGGGGGCCTTCGGTCTCGAGTCCGCGTTTAATGGCATTCTGCATTACCGTCCAAACCTCAGCCAGGTAGTCCCATATATCAGCATCTTCGTGTTCTTCAACATATTCCCAAATACTCTTGCCATTGTCGAAACACCAATTCAGGATGGAATCCATGCTGTTTTCCGGATAAACCTGTCTGGTTTCGGTAACTGTCAGATCATCAACAATCGATCCGCCTCCAACAGAATAGACTATCCATCTATCAATCACATTTTTATCCCCATCCATCGACTCAAATTTCAACGCATTCGGATGTCTGGGAAGGAAAACAGCCGGCAACCATTCGAATTCGACAGGATAAGGTTTCAAGGTATTGATAATCGCCAAATCAGTGAGGTGACCTTTGCCAGTTGCCGCCAGACTTCCATAAAGCGTCACCCTGAAAGAGGTGGCAGATGGATTTTTTTGCAAAAATGTTTCAGCAGCCTTTTTAGGGCCCATGGTATGGCTGGAGGAGGGCCCATATCCTATTTTGTATATCTCCCTGATCGATTCCATGCGATTTTATTTTAGCTACTATAAATATTGAATTTAAAATCTGTAGAAATTGTATAAAATCTTAAACAATTCCTTAAATCCAAACAAAGTTAAGAAATTGTACCAAAACCATTCAGGGTACTGTATTTTTCTACATTTTGTCGACCTCAAAATCGTTTATTACAGATTAATTCGGGATATTTGTAGTATGCAAAAAAGCGATATTGAATGGCATTAAATTTGAGTGAAAAAGATCTTGAAAAGATCATTCTGGTTGGAGACAGGGTACTGGTAAAACCGAAAAATCCCAACCAGCAAACCTCTTCCGGATTGTACCTTCCGCCTGCCGCGGTGGAAAAAGAGAGTGTACAATCGGGATATGTTATTAAAACCGGTCCGGGCTTTCCGATCCCGGCCATGACCGATGACGATGAACCCTGGAAAGAGATAAAAGATGAGGTAAAATATGTACCCCTTCAAGCCCGCGAAGGGGATCTCGCTGTTTATCTGAATAAGATGGGATTTGATATAGAGTTCAAGAATGAAAAATACCTGATACTGCCCCATTCAGCAATTCTGATGCTGGTAAGGGAAGAGGGGTTATTTGAATAAAAAAAGGGTGTCGAGCGACACCCTTTTCTGACTTAACCTAACTAACCTTAATCCTATGAAAAAATGCTTTTCAGCAACAGGTCAAAGATACAACCCTACTTTATTAAGAGCATTTAATCAAAGTTAATTAAGGTTAATTCGTCAACTAATATTTACTCGGCAACATCAACGAGAACCTCATTGCTTTGCCATAATCCATGCTTTGTACAGTATGCATGGGCCATCAGTTTCATACTTCTGGTAGGTACGATGTATAAATCGACCTCAACCTGACTTGGCGCGCTTCCCATCGTACCGGCAGAAAGGGTCGTTTGGGCCAACATCTTCTCCCCATCCCAAAGCTGTACCCAGCTAATGTAATGATCAAAATCGTCGGGGTGTTTATACTCCTCCCCTACCTGGATTTTAACCTTAAATTTTTCGCCTTTTACGGCATTTGAGGCACAATGGACAAAAGCCGAATGACGGTCAATGTAATCGCGCTTCGCTTCCCTTTCGATTTGGGAGATGTCTTCGTAACGATTGATTTTCATGTAATTTTAAATTTTGATTTGCACTTATATAAGATCGAATCTTATGAACATCAATGTTTGGAAAGATAGCTTGCAACGCCCTCTGCAGTTGCATTCATCGCCTCTTCGCCCGGTTTCCAGTTAGCAGGACAAACTTCGCCGAACTCTTCGAAATGGCTTAGGGCATCTACCATTCTGATCGCTTCATCAACACTACGTCCCAAAGGAAGATCATTGACCACCTGGTGACGCACTACCCCATTCTTGTCGATCAGGAAAAGTCCCCTGTAAGCAACAGGCGCACCCACAAATGACGATTGGCCTTCATCATTTACTTCATATTCCCCGGCAAGAACACCATAATTTTCGGCAATGGTTTTTGACAAGTCGGCTACCAAAGGAAATTTCACCCCTTTGATCCCACCGTTTTTCTTTTCGGTGTTCAGCCAGGCCCAATGAGAAAATTCAGAATCAACTGAACAGCCTACAACCGCAACATTCCTCTTCTCAAATTCAGCAAGTTTTTCCTGAAAAGCAAGAATTTCTGTCGGACAGACAAAAGTAAAGTCAAGGGGATAAAAGAAGAAGACAACGAATTTTTTCCCTACGAATTGATCCAATGAGTAATCACTCACAATATCATTGCCATTGACAACGGCAGTAGCCTTAAAAGAAGGCGCTTTTTTACCAACTAATGTACACATATCTAAATTATTAAATGTAAAATGAAATGATTACAAAAATAGTCAAACAAATGGAATATACCAAATTTCCTTTGTTAAGTTAACAAAAAGTTTTCAAAAATCCAACACTCAATTTATAATGTTACTAAACTGTAAAACAGTTAGTCAGACGTTTTGTTCATTAAAAAAAAACTAGCATATTTGTATTGAATTCAGAAAAACGGAATGGAACAGCAACAAATTTCTACTTACCTGCTTAAAAGCGGGATCAGACCGCTGCAAAAGCGGGTTAAAATCATGAGCTATTTGGTCTCAAAACGCAACCATCCAACGGTTGACATGATTTACAGCGACCTGATACATGAAATCAACGGATTGTCGAAAACGACAATCTACAATGTGCTCAACTTGTTCGTTCAATCAGGTGTAGCACTGGCACTTAACATCGAAGGCAACGAAGTCCGCTACGATGCTGACACCTCAACACACGGACATTTCAAGTGCAAAATATGTTCGGGAGTGATCGATTTCCGGATTAAACAAGAAGAACTGCCCAATCCCATGCTCGATGGTTTCAGAATAGATGAGCACCATTATTACCTAAAAGGAGTTTGTTCTTTTTGTGCCAATAAAATTGAGGCCTAAATTAAAATCGGTGTAAATTCTAAGATGAAACGAGCCAAGGAAAATCTTTTGGCACACAGGAAAATCCGCCAACTGGCGTATAGGCGAGTTCCATTTGGCAATTGAAAAACAAAATATTAACAAATGAAATACCCATGAGAATATTTTCAAACCAACCGAAAATGAATATGTGGGTATTCCATGCGACCATTAAAAAACAATTTTTATACGCATGAAACTTTGGGATAAAGGGACAAAAATCAACGAACTTATCGAATCTTTTACTGTTGGGAAAGACCGGGAGATGGATTTCTTCCTTGCTAAATTCGATGTTGTTGGCTCTTTAGCCCACATTCAAATGCTTGAACATATTGGCTTGCTGGAAAAAGAGGAACTTGTACTGCTTTCCAGGGAGTTAAAAAATATCTACCGTGAAATTGCTGATGGTAAGTTTGCGATCGAAGAGGGGGTTGAAGACATCCACTCCCAAATCGAACTGATGCTAACGACCCGTCTTGGCGAGACCGGTAAAAAGATCCACAGCGGCAGGTCCAGAAATGACCAGGTATTGCTGGATTTGAAACTCTTTACCAGGGACGCCATCCAGACCATAACAGACAACTGCATCCAACTCTTTCGTATTTTGATCACGCAAAGCGACAAGTACAAAGGGGTGTTGATGCCGGGTTACACACATTTGCAGGTGGCGATGCCCTCCTCATTTGGATTGTGGTTCAGTGCATACGCTGAAAGCTTAACGGATGATTTAATGCTTCTCCAGGGTGCTTATCGGGTAGCAGACCAGAATCCACTCGGATCGGCTGCCGGTTATGGGTCATCCTTCCCCCTCAACAGGCAAATGACCACTGATCTTCTCGGCTTTGAGACCATGAATTTCAACGTGGTATATGCCCAGATGGGACGCGGCAAAATGGAGCGAACGGTTCTCTCCGCCCTTGCATCTGTCGCTGCCACTCTTTCCAGATTGGCCTACGATGTGTGTCTCTTCATGAGCCAGAATTTTAATTTCGTGAAATTACCAGACGAACTGACAACCGGATCCAGCATCATGCCCCACAAGAAAAACCCTGATGTTTTTGAGCTCCTGCGGGCGCATTGCAACAAAATACAGGCTTTACCGGCGCAAATGCTTACCGTCACCAACAATTTGCCCAGTGGTTATTTCAGGGACATGCAACTGACCAAGGAGCTTTTCATTCCTGCTTTTCAGGAGTTGAACGACTGCATCAGTGTCGCAGCTTTTGCCCTTGAGAACATTTCCATCAATGACCACATCCTGGATGATGAAATGTACCGCTATTTGTACAGTGTAGAAGAGGTCAACCGCCTTGTCCTGTCCGGTACACCTTTCAGGGACGCCTATCGTGAAGTTGGCGCCGCCATTGAGAAAAATCAGTTCAAACCGGCAAAGGAGATTCACCACACCCACGAAGGAAGCATTGGAAACCTTTGCCTCGACCGGATTCAGGCAAAGATGGACCTGGTCATTGCACAATTTCATTTTGAAAAAGCAACCAAGGCCATCGAAACCCTTCTTCAAGAATAAGGAACATCCCTGCATGACAGATTGGTTCCGCTTCCTCTACTCCTGAAAGTTTCTAAATTTAATATTCTTTTAACCTGAATATTAAAATCTTCGTTTCCAATATCTTAAATTAGAAATTTTACTATATTTCCTTTTCAGGTATAAATAAATCCCGAAAAGGGAGTATTAATTTATTGGAAAAATGAAATAAAAAGCTATTTTTGCTTTCGAATATTAATTATTATCGCTATTTTTCTTACATCTTATTATTTTTTGAGTCAAATAATAAGAAATTTAAAATAAAGAAATCATTTTAAAAACCTACTCAATCAATAAGAGTTATGGAACACAAAAAATTCCCAACCCCGGTAGGATTGTATGATCCGGCATTTGAGCACGACGCTTGTGGGATTGGTTTTGTCGCACACATCAAAGGGGCCAAATCACACGATATTGTCCAGCGCGGACTGACTGTTTTGCTCAACATGGATCACCGGGGAGCCACAAGCTCTGATAACAAGACCGGCGACGGCGCAGGCATCTTGTTGCAGATGCCGCATGATTTTTTCCTCTCGCAAGGAATCAACCTTCCGGAACCCGGCAGGTACGGCGCCGGCCTTGTCTTTCTGCCTGTGGCTGAAGAAGAGGCCGAATTTTGTGTCGAAGTATTGAACCGCTATGTTGAAGCCGAAGGTTTGAAATTAATCTCCTGGCGCAATGTTCCGGTTGATGGCTCTGTGATTGGGGAGATCGCCCGCAGCACTGAACCGATGATCCGTCAGATTTTCGTCAAGGGAAATTATGAGCAGGATGTGTTGGAAAGAAAATTATATCTGGCAAGGAAACAGGCCGAAAGAAGTGTCAGGGAATCCAAACTTGCCGGAAAGAGCAGTTTCTACCTGCCTAGTTTTTCCAGCAAAATAATGATTTACAAGGGGATGTTTACTCCCAGTCAGTTGAGGGACTACTTCAAAGACCTGACCCATCCCGAAATGAAGAGCGCCATTGCACTGGTTCACTCCCGTTTTAGCACCAATACTTTCCCAACCTGGGATTTGGCCCAACCGTTCCGCATGATTGCCCACAACGGTGAGATCAATACCATCAAAGGCAACCGCCAATGGATGCATGCCCGCGAATCCCTTTTGGAATCCGCACTGTTTGGAGACGAGATCGACAAACTCTATCCGATCATCGAGCCGGGCAAATCAGACTCGGCCTCATTCGACAACACACTTGAATTCCTGAACATGACCGGGCGAAGTATGCCGCACTCGTTGTGCATGATGATCCCCGAATCTTTCAATGAGAAGAATCCAATTCCCGAGAGCCTGAAAGCCTTCTACGAATACCACTCCACTTTGATGGAACCCTGGGATGGTCCGGCCTCCATGGTATTTTCGGACGGCAGATACATTGGAGGCACCCTCGACCGCAACGGATTAAGGCCTTCCAGGTATGTAATTACCAAGAATGACCTGATCGTTATGGGTTCGGAGGTAGGTGTACAGGTTTTCAAACCCGAAGAGATCAAGGAAAAAGGACGGCTTCGTCCGGGCAAATTATTACTGGTGGATACCCAGTTGGGAATCCTGATCCCCGACAAGGAGGTAAAAGCAGATTTAAGCCGGAGAAACCCATACTTCAACTGGCTCAAAGAGAACAGGTTGATGCTCGAAGACATCGTGGTCAAACAACGGGTTCCTTCCAACATGGGCGACCAGTTCGGCGTTTACAGCAAAGTCTTTGGATACAGCAAAGAGGAGATGAATGTCGTCATCAAAGAGATGGCCGAAACTGCAAACGAGCCAACAAGCTCCATGGGAAATGATACCCCTCTGGCCGTTTTCTCCGACAAACCCAAACGTTTCTTCAGCTATTTCAGACAGTTGTTTGCCCAGGTTACCAACCCGCCGATCGATCCGATCAGGGAAGGACTGGTGATGTCGTTGACCAACTACATTGGTTCACTCAGCAGCAACATCCTGGATGAAACACCGAACCACTGCAAACTGATCAAATTCGATAGTCCGATCATCACCAATACCGACCTGGGAAAAATCAAGGACATGAAGCATGAGGTGTTCAGCCATGCTACCATCCCAATGGTTTTCCCTATCAAAGAGGGTGTGGAAGGTTTCAGAAAGGCATTCAAAAAGATGCTCGAAAATGCAGAAAAAGCGGTGGATGAAAAGAAAAACTTCATCATCCTCACCGATCGTGCCATCTCCGAGGATCTGGTGCCCATCCCATCTCTCCTATCGGTTGCGGCGGTGCACCACCACCTGATAAAAATGAAAAAAAGGATGCAGATCGGTATCCTGGTCGAGAGCGCCGAACCCCGCGAGGTAATGCATTTTGCCCTGCTGCTAGGTTATGGTGCCAGCGCCATCAATCCATACCTTGCATTCGGTGCGATCAGTCACCTGGTCAAGGCCGGAGAGATCAAACTGCCATACGCTGAAGCCAGGAAGAATTACATCAAAGCCATCGACAAAGGGTTGTTGAAAGTCTTTTCGAAAATGGGTATTTCGACACTTCGTTCTTACCATGGATCCGAACTTTTCGAAGCGGTAGGTGTGAGCGATGAACTGGTCGACGAATACTTCAAGGGAACCTCATCCCGCATCAGCGGCGTGGGTTACAAAGAGCTTTTCGAGGAAGCCGTGATGTTCCACAAAGAGGCTTACAGCAAGGATCAGAAAAAGGTGATATTTGACACAAACGGAGAATACCACTACCGTAACAACGGCGAACACCATGCCTGGAATCCCGAATCCATTGCCTTGCTGCAATGGGCAACCAAGACAGACAATTACGATGTCTTCAAGAAATTCAGCGCCTTGGTCGACAAACAAAACAGAAAGCCCGCATTTGTAAGGGGCGCCCTGCAATGGAAGAAAAATCCGATTCCACTTGAAGAGGTTGAACCGATCGAGGCCATTCTGAAACGATTCGTCACCGGCGCCATGTCATATGGTTCCATTTCAAAGGAGGCGCACGAGGCATTGGCTGTGGCCATGAACGAAATCGGGGGCCGAAGCAACACCGGCGAAGGTGGCGAGGATCCCGAACGTTTTGGTTCAGAGAAAAATTCAAAAATCAAACAGGTAGCTTCAGGCCGTTTCGGGGTAACCAACAACTACCTGATGAACGCCGAGGAGCTTCAGATTAAAATTGCCCAGGGGGCTAAACCGGGCGAGGGCGGTCAACTTCCGGGCTTCAAGGTAAACAAGATCATTGCCAAAACGCGTAATTCAACTCCGGGTATCACCCTGATCTCCCCTCCTCCACACCACGACATCTATTCCATTGAGGATTTGGCCCAATTGATATTTGATTTAAAAAATGTCAATCCGAAGGCCAAAGTATCCGTCAAACTGGTTTCCGAAACCGGCGTAGGAACGATTGCAGCCGGTGTATCGAAAGGTTTTGCCGATATCATTACCATTAGCGGATGCGAAGGCGGAACTGGCGCTTCGCCTGCAAGTTCAATCAAACATGCCGGTCTGCCCGCCGAATTCGGAATCGCAGAAACCCAGCAAACGCTGGTGATGAACAATCTCCGCGGAAGGGTAAAACTGCAGGTCGACGGTCAACTGAAGACCGGACGCGATGTGGTCATCATGGGAATGCTGGGAGGCGAAGAGTTTGGTTTCTCTACCGGAGCGCTCATCTCACTCGGTTGCATCATGATGCGCAAATGTCACCTCAATACCTGTCCAGCCGGGATCGCCACGCAAAACAAAAACCTGCGTAAAAGGTTTCTAGGCCGCTCGCAATATGTTATCAACTTCTTCCATTTCATCGCCAGGGAGGTCCGTGAATACATGGCCGAAATTGGTGTACGCACCTTCGACGAGCTGGTTGGCCGATGCGATCTTCTTGAAGTCAATCCTGAGGTGACCAACTGGAAAATGAAGAATGTCAATTTTTCCAAATTCCTATATCTTCCGGAAGAGGCAAAAATCTATCCGATCCGCAATACCCATCCCAACACCAGGGAATTGGATGATGTACTGGACCGCACCCTGATCCGTGAAGCAAACAAAGCGATCAAAAGTGGAGAAAAAGTTTGGATCGGCCACAACATCAACAACGTGATGCGAACCACGGGAGCCATGCTTTCTGGTGAAATCTCGAAAAGATATGGAGAGGCGGGTCTGCCAAAGGATACCATTAACTGTACCTTCAAAGGTTCTGCCGGACAAAGCTTCGGCGGATTCCTAGTCAAAGGGGTCTCCTTCAGGCTGGAAGGCGATTCAAACGACTATCTTGGTAAAGGGTTGTCGGGAGGAAAAATCGTGGTTGTTCCACCCATTGGTTCGACTTTCGAACCGCAAAACAACATTATTGTCGGCAACACCACTTTGTACGGCGCAACCGGCGGTGAGGTCTACATCAAAGGTGTGGCCGGCGAACGTTTCTGCGTCCGTAACTCGGGAGCTAAGGCAGTTGTGGAAGGGACCGGCGACCACTGTTGCGAATACATGACAGGCGGCCGCACGGTGGTTTTGGGTACCACCGGACGAAATTTTGCCGCGGGCATGAGCGGAGGTATTGCCTATGTACTGGATGAAAACGGTGATTTCGACTACTATTGCAACAAAGGACTGGTCGAACTGGGTCCGGTCGAAGACAGGGCTGATATCCAAGAACTTCAGGAGTTGATCCAGAAACATCTGCTCTACACGCAAAGTCAACAAGCAGAAAAAGTCTTGACCAACTGGGAGGAATATTTACCCAAATTCGTCAAAATCATTCCGCTCGAATATAAGAAAGTACTGAACGAAGCAAAACTGAAAGAGGTAAAACGGAAGCTGGAGATGGCCGAGGATGCACCGAATATCAGGGAATAAAAAGGATAAAGGAAAAAGTTAAAAGGATAAAGTAGGGATGGCCCTTTGTGGCCATCCAAATACTAATCAAGATAAAATTTCGATTAAAATGGGAAATCCAAAGGGTTTTATAGAGATAGAGAGGAAAATGAGTGGTTATCGTCCCGTTAGTGAACGGATAGGCGACTTCGGGGAGGTGGAGCAAACCCTCGATGAGCAGGATCGAATAAACCAGGCATCGCGCTGCATGGATTGCGGTGTGCCATTTTGCCATTGGGCTTGTCCGGTCGGAAGCAACATCCCCGAATGGCAAGACGCTGTTTACCGCGGCAAATGGGACGAGGCTTACCAAATTTTAAACAAGACCAACAGCTTTCCGGAGTTTACAGGACGCGTTTGTCCTGCACCCTGTGAAAAGTCGTGCGTTCTGGCCATCCACGACGAGTCGGTCACCATTCGTGAAAACGAGTGTTCCACAGTCGAACATGCCTTCGATTTGAACGTAGTACTCCCAAACATCCCTGAAATAAGGACGGGAAAAAAGATTGCCGTAATCGGTTCAGGGCCTGCGGGCCTTTCGGCTGCCGACCTGCTGAACCAGGCAGGCCACACGGTAACCGTTTTTGAGCAGGACAATGCAATAGGCGGTCTTCTTCGGTATGGTATTCCCGATTTTAAACTGAACAAGGGGATCATCGACCGGAGGATTGACCTGTTTGTCCAGGAGGGAGTCATTTTCAAAACAAATACAAAAGTTGGCGTGGACATTAGTGAGCAGGCCCTGTTGGCAGAATTTGACGCCGTTTGCATCGCTTGCGGGGCCATGTTGCCGCGCGATCTGAAAACAACTCCGGGTCGCGATTTGAAAGGGGTCTATTTCGCCATGGATTATCTCAAACAGCAGAATAAGGTTGTGAAGGGTGAAACGGTCCCGGATGCTGTCAGAATCCATGCCAAAGATAAAAAGGTGCTGGTGATCGGCGGCGGCGACACCGGATCGGATTGCGTTGGTACGGCCATCCGTCAAAAAGCCACATCGGTGACTCAAATCGAAATTCTGGATAAACCATCAGATAAAAGAGCTGAAGATAACCCCTGGCCATATTGGCCCAACACCTTGCGCACCTCCAGCTCCCACCTCGAGGGTTGCGAAAGACGCTGGTCATTGAATACCCGCCGCTTCATCGGAGAAAATGGGGTACTGAAGGCAGTGGAGATTGTCAAAGTCGAGTGGACAAAAAACAACGGACAAATGACCATGCGTGAGATTCCGGGTACGGAAGAGATCATCGAGGCCGATCTTGTGATGTTGTCGCTAGGGTTCCTCTCTCCGGTTCACGAAGGTCTGCTTGACGCTTTGAAAGTCGATTACGACGCACGCGGAAATGTCAAAGCAACAGACTTCGCAACAAGCGTAGAGAAAGTATTTGTGGCAGGTGATGCAACGCGCGGCGCCAGTCTGGTGGTTCATGCCATCCGTTCGGGCAGGGACGCAGCTCAGCAAATTCATGAATTTGTAACCAAATAATCAATATAATTCTGTTTTCATAGAGACTCACCCCGGCATGCAAATGTCGGGGTGAGTTGTTTGATAATATCCGACTAAACCTTCAGAAATCCCCAAACACTTAATTTCTTTAACCTCTACGAGGTAAAATGCACTTTGGGGGTTTTCTTCTACAATACTTTAAGCCCTACAGGCTAAGGGTTGATTTGACACCAATTAACTGACCGTATTTCTTACCGCGTAGCGGTTGAAGTATTGTAGAAAATCCAGTGTTATGTAGTTGAAATTCCGCGTAGCGGATAAAGTAAATTTTATCGGGCAAGAATGGTTTCTGATTTAATTTTAGATATTTTTGACAAACTGGTAAAAGAGATGCTTCCGGAAAATCCAAACTATCGCCTTCGTATTTACAACCGAACATATTGAAAAGATAATCATGAGAAAGAATCTGCTCACACTACTTGTCGCTATCACCGCCTCCTTGATTAGCCATGGACTGTTTGCCCAAAACAAACCCATCGAAAATGCCGATTACCGGCTGGCGGAAAGATTTTCGCCCACCAAAATCAGCAAGATGGTATTCAGTACTTCGGTTGTGCCGAAATGGCTCAAAACCGGAGACCAGTTCTGGTATGCCGACACAACTTCGGAAGGAGTGACCTATCATCTGGTGGATCTGGATAAACGCACCAATGTCCTGCTTTTCGACACACACAAAATGGCCGCCATGCTGACCAAAATAACGAAGGATCCCTACGACTGGCAGCACCTCCCTCCCATCAAACCTAAATTTAAAAAGAACGACACCGTTTTTCAGTTCGATGTAACCAGTTCCCAGGACGAGGAAAAGAAAAAGAAAAAGGAAGATCCCAAGAAGGATACAACGCTTGTTGCAAAAAACAGCGACAAGCTGAAAAAAGAGGCCAAAACAGAAAATGACAAAGAGAAAGATAAGGTAAAAAAGAAGATCTTTCACCTGGAATACAACCTGAAAACAGGCGAACTGTACCAAAATAAGGATTGGAAAGAGGAGAAGGAGAATCCCGATTGGGCCAACATATCCCCCAACGGCGAATACATTCTTTTCGCCCGCGATTACAACCTTTACTGGATGGACAAGGAGAACTATCAGAAAGCTAAAAAGGATGACAAGGATAGCACTGTCGTTGAACATCAGCTAACTACAGATGGGATAAAAGACTATGCCTATGGTGGTGGCTTCACTGCGACGGAGAATGATGACGAAAAAAAGATCAAAGAGGAGAAGAAAAAACGCAAAGGCGCCTACATCAGCTGGTCGCATGACACTAAAAAGTTCGCTTTGATCCGGAATGACAGCCGCAAAGTGAAAGATTTGTGGATCATCAATGTGCTGAAAGAACCGCGGCCTGAATTGGAGACTTACAAATACCAGATGCCGGGAGAGAAAGAATCGCCTCAGGATGAATTGTGGGTTTTTGACATGACCACTAAAAAAGGCAAAAAGATTCCGGTCGACCAATTCAAAGATCAGACCCTTTACATCCAACGTGCTAATCTCACCAACAAGGAGAGGCTGGAAGATTATGTACCAAGCACTTGGTTATCTGATACATCCGACAAGCTATATCTTACCAGGAAAAGCCGCGATCTTTACCGGACCGATATTTGTTCGGTCAACACGGAAACCGGTGAAACAAAGGTTCTGATCGAAGAGAGGATGAATACCTACATCGAGACCAAAAGATTGTTCACCGTCAACGGTGGGAAGGAGCTCATCCATTGGTCTGAAAGGGACGGCTGGGGCCATTATTATCTCTATGATGAAAACGGCGCGATGAAGAACCAGATCACCTCCGGTCCATGGCATTGCGGCGAAATCGTCGATGTGGACGAAAAAGCCAAGGTGCTCTATTTTGTTGCCAACGGACGCGAGGCCGACGAAAATCCCTATTATGAGCATCTCTACCGGGTTAACCTCGATGGTTCCGGCTTACAGTTACTCAACGCAGGGAATTTTACCCATTCCATGGAGATGAGCGACTCTTACCGCTATTTCATTGACAACTTTTCACGTGTCAATACGGCGCCACAATCAGAGTTAAGGGACAATACCGGCAAGCTGGTGATGAAGCTGGCCACAGCCGATTTGAGAAACCTCTTCGCGGCTGGGTACAAGTTTCCGGAGCCCTTTAAAGCCAAGGCTGCAGACGGCATTACCGACATTTATGGGGTAATGTACAAACCGTTCAATTTCGATTCGACAAAATTGTATCCGATCATCGAATATGTCTATCCCGGACCACAAACGGAGGCGGTCAACGCGGCATTTTCGAGCAGGATGGACCGTACCGACCGGGTTGCGCAATTGGGCTTTATCGTGATCACGCTGGGCAACAGGGGCGGCAACCCAAACCGCTCCAAGTGGTACCACAACTACGGATACGGTGACCTAAGGGATTACGGTCTTGCCGACAAAAAATATGTGGCCGAGCAGCTTGCAGACAAGTACAAGTTTATCGACATTACAAAGGTTGGCATAACCGGTCACTCCGGCGGAGGGTTTATGTCGACGGCTGCCTTGTGTCAGTACCCTGATTTCTATAAAGTTGCTGTTTCCTCTTCCGGCAACCATGAGAACAATATTTACAACCGCTGGTGGAGTGAAACGCACAACGGGGTGAATGAGAAACTGAACGACGACGGAGAGACACAGTTCCTGTATGAAATTGAAAAGAACACTTCTTTGGCCAAAAACCTGAAGGGCAAACTATTACTGATAACCGGCGATATCGACAACAATGTTCATCCCGGGAATACCATTCGCATGGCCAATGCGCTGATCCGTGCCAACAAGCGGTTCGATTTCTTCCTGATGCCCGGTCAACGACATGGATACGGCGATCAGACCGAGTACTCTTTCTGGCTGAAGGCCGACTATTTCTGCAAGCACCTGATCGGCGATTATTCGATCAGTACCGACATTTTCGAGATGAACAGGGAGAGGCAAATGACACCGGGCAAGAAAAACTGAATTCAAATATTACACAGAGTAGCACAGAGAAGCCACTGAGTTTCACGGAGGAGAATAAATTAAAGGGTTTTTATTGTTTGAAATGTTTGAAGGGTTTGATTAAAGTTGTTCATTTTTCATGGCTTGATCCTGGTAAGGCGTCTGTTTTTTTAGCGTTCAAGGGTGTTACAATGCTTTTGCCGATATTTGCCTCGATTTCTTTGCGGGTATTGCCAACAATGGAACCGCCTCGGGCAGCTACCCGTCTGTTTTCGTCCAGTGTTTTGGGTTTGTGTTCTTTCGATATTTCGGTAGTAGTGGCCTCGGCCAGCGTATTGAGCGCTAATTCGAGGTTGGTCATATTATCGCGCAGGCTCTCTTTCTTTAGCCCTTTGTATTGTTTGTACTGTTTGGTGGTCAACCCCGACCAGCCATGGGTAATAATATCAGTTAACGAGGCATATTCCTGACCTTTTTTTACTCCACGCTGTTCCCATTCATATGTAAGTTCCTTTCGAACCTCGATACTTTTAAGCCGTTGATTGATCCAGTTGGTACTGTATCCTTTACGGTGATAGTATTCCAACATCCTGTCGATACCAAGTTCGGGGTCGTCGATTTCGTCCAATCGTTCGCGGGCAACTTCGGCAAGCCATATTTTAAATGGCTCGGCCTTAGGCGATGGGATGGATTGTATCAACCGAAAAAGCTGCTCCACATCGGCTACATCGGTTTTGTAAAACTTCCCATCAGCCGATTGCATTTTCAGTTGGTTACAATTTGTAACCGACTGATTTCCCTCTTTTTTCAGTCTGTTTTTCAGAACTTTCCAATAGTTATTGGGGTTAGGACTATCGGTAAGGATACCAACCACATCAACAATGGATAAATACCATTTCTCCTGTTCGTTGTCCCACACGGTACGAACTTTCTTGTCTTCAAAGAGCTTTAGTGCGTTTTGATTCGTCATTTTGGCTTTATATCAAATTTGAGCAGTCATCGGCTGAACCTATTTTAGGTTTGCCAATGGAATACAACTGAGTATAATCGGCGGAAACACACAAGGTCACCTCATCAATAGTGCCTATAATGTGTACGCGTGCATCTTTCTGCATCAATAATAAATATAACCAATTTGAATGAGAAAAAAGAAAATACTTGCGTTTTTTTTGATAGAAGCATTGGCGACAGATTGCTTCTCCGCCAGCCGGCGGATCACAATGACGTATCATTTTTTTGGAGGTGAGGGTATTAGTGGCAATCTATGGTATTTTCCCGGGTGTCAATGCAAAACTTTGTACCTTCAAAGAAGTCAAGTCCAAGAAGCCCGTTATAGTCGGAAAAAATACCCGTAATCTTTCTGGTGGGTCTGAAAGTCCCGGTATAAATCAACGTTATTTTGTCGAAATTCGAGGTTTTGTCCCTGCCGATGTAACAAACTTCTTTTTTGTCTTTGCTATGAAACAAAGGGATACCTGAAAGAACATCAATTTTGCTGTCGTCCATGATAGGATTTCCAAGCAAGACCCATTCATTCGGATAAAGGGCCTTAATCTCCGCAATGTTTATTAATTGTCCCATTTTGAAATTCATTTACGGTACAAATTTGCGGTTTTTATTGGTCATTGTCAATTAGGACGAGCATGAGCAATGATCAGCAGGGTATTCCATTATGCGATAATATTTTTATTCCGCGGAAATCCACGAGCCAAATTCAAAAGCAATGTCTTTATGCGCAAAAGTTCCACTGCCATATCTTCCTGCTTTTGAAATTATCCCCACTGCATTGGTCTTTTCAATCCATTGTCTGGACGACAAAACAAATCCATTGCTTCCACTCTCATTTTTAATGTTACTGAATTCCGTAACATTAAAAATTGGGTTGTTCATTTTTTTCCACAGCCCCACGAATTCAACTGTATATCGGGTACTTAGCCCATGTGAAATGACCAGACCGGTAGTTTCGGCATTTTTAAAGCTGGCCATATCCGTTAATGAGATATAGTCGTCACTATTCTGTGAGTAAAGGACAATTTCAAAACTTTCCACTTTTATTGTTTGCTTCTTTGTCATTTGCGCTCATTCAAGGTCTTACATAAATTTACCCAATTTTACGATCAAAAACGAATTCCCCCCGACAAATCTTCAGGTAGGGTCGCACGGCCGTGCGGCTCATTTGTCTTACAAAGCCACCCCGTACAGCCGCCCGGGTGGGCGGCTCCTCAACATTTCAGCTATGATCTTCTTGGCGCAGCTCCAACATTGCTGCCACCATCTTCGTGACTCTTCTTTGAACTCCCATGCATTTCAGCAACAATCTTCAAAGCCTGCAAAGAACTTTAACAACATTTAAGCTATTTCCTCGAAGGGATGCCCGCCTTCTGTGTCAAAATGAAATATTTCCAAAAGAGCCGCCCGCCAGGCGGCTGTACAACATTGTATGCTCACATCAGGGAGGCGTCCACCAGACGCCTCTACGCAAAAAATTCCATGTTGATTTGTATGGCTAAATCTGTAATTGCCTTGGAGTAGGGGATCGGCTTGGATCGCCATTCCCTATTGGGTTTAGCGTGCGCTTGCAGCTTTTCCTGTTTAAATATTTGCGTAAACATTCAGAATGAAGGCATTTTTTCTTGCTGCTTCAAATATTAATTTATATGTTTGGTAGCCTAAACAAAATAACCGGATGTTCTCAAACGCTTTTACCTGATTAAAATATAGACAAATCTGATGCATCTCTTTAAAAAAACTATCAAAAATCTGACCGTTATCATATCAACACACCTCAAAATGGATATGTTGATATGGTTTTGTTTAATATAGCGGTCATGCCATTGGGCATCGCAACTTGAAACTTAACTTTGACAATGAAACGATTATAAACTAAAAAATAAAAAACCATGGACTTCAAAGACCTAATCAAACAAATCGGTGACAGAGTTTTAAAACTTAAAGACCAAATTCATACGGAGGAAGCAACAAAGAACGCTTTCATTATGCCATTTTTACAAGCATTGGGTTATGATGTTTTTAATCCACTCGAAGTTGTACCGGAATTTATATCTGACATTGGCCTTAAAAAAGGAGAGAAAATTGATTATGCAATTTTCAAAGATGGTGCTCCAACAATCCTAATTGAATGCAAACACTGGGCACAAAATTTAAGCATTCACGATGGACAGCTTTTGCGTTACTTTCATGTTTCTAAAGCAAAATTTGGATTGCTTACGAACGGAATTACTTACCGCTTTTATTCAGACTTGGTAGATGCTAATAAGATGGATGAAAAACCATTTTTGGAATTTAATATTTCAGAGATCAAAGACACCCAAATTGAAGAGCTTAAAAAGTTTCACAAAACAATATTTGACGCTGAAAGCATTGTAAACACTGCCAGTGAGTTGAAATATATAAATGAGTTAAAACAGCTCTTTCAGCAAGAGCTAAATAATCCTTCACCTGAATTTGTAAAACATTTTGCACGTCAAGTTTACCCGACTTCGGTAACCTCAAAAGTTTTAGAGCAATTCACAACTTTAACTAAGCGATCAGTTCAGCAACATATCAGCGACTTAATCACTGAACGACTAAAGACTGCATTGACAAAAGAAGACGAAGCGACTAAAGAGCAAGAAGCAATTCAAGCAGAACAGACAAAAGTTGAAGAGAATAAAGTTGTTACTACCGAAGAAGAGTTAGAAGGTTTTATGATTGTAAAAACAATTTTACGTCAAAAGATAAGCGTATCGAGGATTTCACACAGAGACGCGCAATCATATTTTGCAATCTTATTGGACGATAACAACCGCAAGACAATTTGTCGACTTTATCTAAATGGCAGCAAGAAATATTTGGCAATTCTCGACGATCAGAAAAAGGAAATTAAAAAGGAAATATTGACATTGGACGATATTTTCAACCATTCGGAAACACTATTGAAAATTGCCGAGAGCTACGATAAATTAAAGGAAAAAGCTTGACAAATCACGAAGCACTAACCGGCAACAGCAACTACCCGCAAACGCGGTAGCCGTGTTTTTCGGTGCGTATCTTTCTGCTCAGGCAGCTTACCGGCTTGACAGGAAATCGTCCACAATCCTCCTCTGCGTGTAGCTTCCAACGCTATGGCCAAGGTTAAGAAATGGCACAGCGTACAGATACAAGAATTAGCGACAATTCGGGTTTTACACTTTTTGATAGTAATTCCCTTCTGACAAGAGACTAAAATAATAAGTGGAGTCCAGCCACCACTCAAAAAACGGGGCGAAACCGAAAAGCCTAACGAGTAGGACAAAATAAAAATAGTATGGAAACGACAAACGAAAATCCAAATGTTCCAAAACAAAGGCACGGGTGTGTGACCGCATGGCTAATTTTAATGATTGTAGCCAATTCACTGTCTGCCGGTTTGTATCTTTTTGCCAGGGAAATGGTTACAAAGAGTTTACCGGGTGAAGTCTCAACACCAATGATCATTTTATTGGGGATACTGGCAATCGGAAACATTGTTTTTTCTGTTATGCTTTTTCAATGGAAGAAACTTGGATTTTGGGGATTTGTCGTAACAACAGCCGGAGCGCTGATTATCAACTTAACCATTGGCTTAGGCGTTGGACAATCATTGTTCGGATTGGCCGGTATCGCTATATTGTACGGGGTTTTCCAAATCAAACAAGGCAACTTTACCGCCTGGGAGAATTTAGAATAAGCCAGCCCACCGGGAGAAGTTTGAAATGTTTGAAATGTTTTTTTGTTTGAAATGTTAATTTACAGGAACATTTCAAATCCTTCAAACATTTCAAACCCTTCAAACATTTCAAACCCTTCAAACTATTCTTTGAACTCCCGGAATGCTACTTAACGATTTTAGATTCTTCGAGGATCAAATCGTATTTGTACCCGTATCCGAAGTCTTTGTCGACGGCCACGACCACCCGCAGTTTATTGAAGGGGCAGTTTTCAAAACCATTATTCCTTTGGATGAATCCCTAACTGATACTTTAATTGAGAAAGATGCTGTAAATGATACTTTAAATTCATCTGATAAGATAAATGATGCTCTAACTGATACTTTGAGTGATAATGGTGCTGTTGTTGATGCTGTAAATGATACTTTAAATCCGGCTTATAGGATAAATGATGCTGTAACTGACAAGATAAATGAAGCGATAAAACAAAAGATATCAAACCAATATAAAAAACCTGTTCAGGAAAAACTAGTCAAACTCACACTGTTGATTTATCAGAATTCTTTATTAAAAGCAGAAGAATTGGCTATTATCATATCTGTATCTATTCCTACAATTAAACGATACCTTAAAATACTGAAAAACATTCAATGTTACAGAGCAACCCAAATCACGTAAAGAGGGTGGATATAGGCTCACGCAAAATTTCCAATCAGAAATAGAAAAATTTAAAGCAAAATAACAACAAATATACTGGCAGCAAAAATGTCGTCCTTTGGGTCCATGGCAGACTTTAGAGGCTCAAGAATCTCTCTGCCCAACAATAGTCAAAATCTAAACCTCACTATCAATCAAAATCAATTAAAGATGAAACAAAGGATTTTTCTGGCATTCTTCATCGCAACTATCTCAATAATGACTTGCGCTCAAAAACCAGACCTAGGCCAACCTGATGTTAATTTCAAAGATATTGAGAAGAATTATATGCAATGGTGGACTTATCACTACAACAATATCATATTGTCATCCAATTTTATCGCGATAGACGATTCATCGAAAATAATCGGTAAAGGGGAGTTCCTGAAGAAGCTAACATCCGGGGATTTTATCCCGCTAAAACTAATATCAGAAGACAGTATCGCCCGTTATAAACTTTTTAAACTAGACCAAACCTCGGATGCGGATATAAGAAGTACTATTAAAAACACTTAATTTACTGAATATGCGCACTTTATAATGGAAGACAAAAACTTCCCCAAGTTTGATTTTAAGGATTTAAACGGAATTGAATACAACAACGAAAATACGAAAGACAAAATTGTAATTCTGAAATGCTGGTTTATTGCTTGCAAAGCGTGTGTTGCTGAATTTCCAGAACTGAATGAACTTGTGCTAAAATATCCAAATCGCGATGATATTGTCTTTGTTAGTCTGGCATTGGATTCGAAAGAAAAATTAAATCAGTTCTTATCTCAAAAAGTCTTCAACTATGCCACTGTTGCTGACCAAAAGCAGTTTATAAACAATGAATTAGGCACAAATTCATACCCAACCCATCTGATTGTAGACAGAAGTGGGAAAATATATAAAGTCGTAAATCGTGCCGGGGAAATGATTTCAGCGTTAAAGGATCAAGAATTTCTTAACGCAAATAAATGACCATACCCAATAAGTTTGAAGGGTTTGAATAGTTTAAAAAGTTTGAAATGTTCCTGTATGTTAACATTTCAAACTAAAAAAACATTTCAAACCCTTCAAACTATTCGATAGACTCCCGGAAAGCTACTTCACCAATTTGGATTCTTCGAGAATCAGATCGTATTTGTATCCGTATCCGAAGTCTTTGTCGATTGCCAGAACGCCCTCCAAAGTTACGACTGTACCAACGGCAACGGTTTCCATTGTGGTGATGGTCAAATCGTAGGAGCCATTGGATTCAGATCCATCCTGCAGGTGGATCCAGTTTTTGCTCATGATCTCAGGACTGAACTTAACCACCTGACCCGTAACTTTCACCTTTTTACCGGCATAGTTTGCCTTGTTGGCAAAGAGATCGGCCAGTTTTATTGCGCCGACTACCGGCTCAACCTTGATGCCATCCACTTTATCAACCGATTGCCTGCCTTTGGTGGTGAGGGGAGCCTGGACTTTCTCCTGGATAGGCTGGTCACTGAATTCCTGGATAAACTGAATCGATTCGAAGTTACGGTTGAGCTCTTTGCTTTGGAAATTTTTCATTTCCATGCCAACATTGTAATAGTAAGTTTTACCCTTCTCGGCTTCAAAACGTGATACGGCTGCCCAATACTCATTTCCTCCTTCGGTTAAAAGCAGGTAGGTGTATTTACTCGTTTGAATTACATCCTTGGCTACAACCGTGTGCGTAGCTGACGCAACAGGTGCTGCCATTGAAGTGTGATCGGATGGTTTATTTTCGGTTTTTTTGACTTTGGCATTGTTACAACCTGCTAACAGGGCCAACGAAATGACTAAATAGGAGATAGACTTCATGGTATGATAATTATGAGTTATGAGATACAAGTTATGAGATATAAGTTATGAGTTATGAGTTATGAGTTATGAGTTATGAGACATGAGACATGAATGGGGATTGAGAAGTGGATTAACTATTCTTCTTTTACATCAATTTTATCCAGATTATTGTATGCTTTCCAGACGATACCGCCTACCAGCACAATCACAATCACCAATGCATAAGGGAATGAGGATGCGCTTCCGCTTCCGTAGGAGTGAAGTCCTGTCAGGTAGTAGTTTACTCCCAGGTAGGTCATCAGCACACTGAAGAATCCGGCTACGGAGGCCAGGTTGAGTGCAAACCAGCCACGGTATCCCGGCATCAGGCGCATGTGGGAGATGAAGGCATACACCAAAATGGTGACAAGCGCCCAGGTCTCCTTTGGGTCCCAGCCCCAGTAACGGCCCCAAGACTCATTCGCCCAGATACCGCCCAGGAATGTTCCGATGGTGAGCAGGTACAAACCCAATGTCATGGCCGCCTCGTTGATCCAGCTCATTTGACGGATGTTCCGTTGAACCCGTACCGCATTGGCCGGTTTGACCAGTCCTGCCAGGATGAGGTTCAGCAATCCGATGATGGAACCAACACCAAGGAAGCCATAGCTGGCCGTGATCACCGCAACGTGAATGGCGAGCCAGTAAGATTTGAGCACAGGGACCAGGTTGGTGATTTCAGGATTCAGCCAGCTCATCTGGGCTACAAAAAGGGTCAGCCCGGAAAGCAATGCTGCCGCGCCCAGCACCATCGGGTTTCTTCGCGCAAAGATCAGCCCGGCCAGCATTCCGGCCCAGGCGATGTAGATCATCGATTCGTAGCCGTCGCTCCAGGGCATGTGGTTGGCGATGTAGCCGCGAATGGCAAGTCCCAGGGTATGAAGAATGAAACCTGCAAGAAAAATCCACCCGGCATAAGCAACCAACTTCGGACTCATCTTGCCATCCGTAAGCATGGCCCTGAAATAAAATATCATCAGCGCCAATCCTGCCAACAGGTAAAGGAAGGAGAGGTCACGGAAAATATTCACCCTGTTGTAGAGTATTTCCAGCTTTTGCTTGGCGGCTCCCGGGATCAGATTGGCGCCTAACTTATGCTGAAACTGATCAATAAGTGAAAGGTCGGATTTCTGACGGGCAATATCGTTGTTTTGAACGGCATTCAGGTAATCACTGAAGACCTTCATCATCATCGCACCGGACGTCGATGAAGGGGCTGTTGTAAGATCCTCCCAGGTAGTGTTCTTGGGATCTGACGATGGAAACAACCGAAGCAACTCACCTTTGAATACCAGGTAAGTAACATTGAGCCTGTCGTCCACCTTGATGATGGCATTGTCGAACGTTCCGCGCTGGGAGGGCTGTTTGGCATAGGCAGCACTCACCTCTTTCATCATTTTATAGTTTCCTTTTGCATCAAAGAAATCGGCAAATGCGGCCTTACCGGAAGATATTCCGAGCAACTGTTCGATTTTGCTTTCCGAAATGGTAATCATCGGAACTTTTTGCCACTCTTCGGGATAGGTTACCATGCTGAGCACAGCCTGTTCGGGAGATAAGCCACTCAGGCTCTCCTGCCGCGAAATCTTCATTACCACTTCGTAGGCCAGGGTGCTGAAGGGTTTGA